>JAKFCK010000655.1:0-2588 GCA_036676685.1 Chitinophagaceae bacterium
ATTTTTCCGGATGGAAAAACATTTGTTGATTGTATACCGAAGTTGACTGTTGCGGAAATACGCGGGCGCTACGAGGCGCAGAAAGTTCAACCGGGGTTTAACCTCGCATCTTTTGTGGCGGATCATTTTACTGTTCCTTCACTGCCCTCAGCTGAATATGAAGCCGTTCCGGGCAGGCCTGTAACCGATCATATCGAATCACTCTGGAAAGTATTGACCCGCAGGGCGGATGAAAGCAACAGCTCGCTCATTGTGTTGCCGAATGCTTATGTTGTGCCTGGCGGCAGGTTTAGGGAAATGTTCTATTGGGACAGCTATTTTACAATGCTTGGCCTGGAGGTATCAGGTAAGATTGAACTGATTGAAAATATGGTTGATAATTTTTCATTCCTGGTAGATCACTACGGGTATATCCCGAACGGAAACCGTACCTATTTTCTCGGGCGTTCACAACCCCCGTTCTATGCCTCCATGGTAGAGCTGTTGGGTGCGGCAAAAGCGGGGAGGGGAGTATTGGCAGAAGATGTTTTTTTAAAATATTTACCGCAGCTGGAAAAAGAGTACCGGTTTTGGATGCAGGGAATGGAGGAATTGAATCCTGGAAAGATCTCGGCAAAGAGGGTTGTTTTAATGCCTGATGGCAGTATCTTAAATCATTACTGGGATGAGTCAGATTTGCCGCGACCGGAATCCTACAAAGAAGACATTGAGTTAGCCAGGCACACCGAAGATAAAAGCCGCCTGTTCCGCGATCTCAGGGCGGCCTGTGAATCCGGCTGGGATTTTTCTTCGAGGTGGTTTAAAAAAGAGGATGAATTTACATCGATCCATACAACAGAAATTATTGCCGTAGACCTGAACTGCCTTTTATACCAGCTTGAGTTGACGATTGCAAAAGCTTACGGGTATGCAAAGGATACAATGGCAGCTGACAAATACATTACGCTTGCCGGGAAAAGAAAAAAGGCCATCAATCAATATTGTTGGGACGATAACCGGCAATTTTATTTTGATTATGACTATGTGGCAAAAAAATTAAAACCAGCGTTAACACTCGCCGCCGCCTATCCATTATTTTTCCGTGTGGCCGATAGAGAAAGGGCGAAACAGGTGGCTGACAACCTGGAAAACCGTTTTCTTTTCCCGGGTGGTCTGCAAACCACAACGAAAGTTAGCAACCAGCAATGGGATGCACCTAATGGCTGGGCGCCACTGCAATGGATCGCAGTCAAAGGCTTAATTCATTACGGAATTCATGACCTTGCAAGGGAAATTGCAGCCCGTTGGACTACGCTCAACGAAAAAGTATATCACAATACAGGGAAAATGATGGAGAAGTACAATGTTGTTACAACCGACGTTGGAGCCGGTGGTGGTGAGTATCCATCCCAGGATGGTTTTGGCTGGACCAATGGCGTGTACCTTGCGCTGAAGAAATTAGCTGAACAATAATTCGTTGTCAAAAAAGCCGGCATGCTCTGCTGAGCCAGGCGTTTCGGGCAAGGATTTTCCGGGTTGAATGACCAGGGGCTTCTGCAAAATTCATTCACCGCATTTTTTTACAATGAGCTGGCCCATCACAAAGCCGTTTACTTTTCAGATAAAAAGAGGGTGACAGCATTCCCTGTCACCTCTTTCTTAATATGACCTCAAGAGATCAATATTTGATCTGAACAATGCATTAACTGCTGATGATTGCAGGCAAGGCGACCGGCGCCGCCAAAAGTGAAGCACTCACAGCTGCCAGCACCATCCCGGTATTTCTGAGTTTGCGGAAAAACCGCGGGGTGGGTTTTTGCACCCTTTCTTTGATTGTCATTGTTTACGATTTAATGATTAAATAAACAGGCCCGTTTGTCAGTGCCTCGCTGATGATTGTTTTAAATTTTTCAAAAGCGATCCTCGATTGCGAACCCTTTCCTTCGCCAGTATGTTTGGATACCGGCGCAATACAGCGGCTCAGTTCTTTCACCCCGTCGTTAGCAGGGTGGATAAGTATCAGCGACCTTCCAGGTACGCCTGTTATTAGCAGGTGTGTTTTGAACCGGCGACTGTAGCGTTTTTCAATCCTGTATTTTCCTTCAGGGATACAAGAGACACCAGGCTGGTTCTGCAGCCAGGGTAATTCTATTGAATCACATACCCTCCGGCCAGACGTAGAAATCTGTCCGTTTGTTAATCCCGTGCGACAGGTGCGTATAAGTTCTAAATCCATAATGATTGTTTTTATTGTACAGCCAACAATTAGAGTGGCTCTTCACAAGTGTACAATTACAACAAGGCAGAACAAAATACCATGGCCGGTTTGGCCGCATTTGGCCGTTTGGCCGGCTTGGTTGGCGATTTGGATCGGGAATCGGGCGGGCGACAGTCTGACATCTTTTCACCGCCTCGGTTCGCATACGAAACGAAAGGACGAGTCCCGGTCACTGTTTCGTGTGCCACGAACCACGGCATGGGCAAACACAGCAAACTGTTTACGAAATGCAACCGCTGGTCAGTATGAGTTGAAGTTGCATGATTATCATTTTTAAAGTGGCCACTGCTAATGGCTATTTGCAAGAGTACAATCCGAAGAAGGCTAAACA
>JAKFCK010000656.1:0-8577 GCA_036676685.1 Chitinophagaceae bacterium
CCGCGTAACCGGTAAAGAAAAATACTGGAAAGCGGCTAAGCTGCTGCGAGAGCAACTGCGCGGGCAGCCAAGGACAAAAGAAGGTGGCTTCTGGCATAAAAAAATATATCCTAACCAGATGTGGAACAACGGGTTGTACATGGGCCAACCATTTTACACAGAATATGCAATGCTGGCGCACGAAGACAGTGCTTATGATGATATTGCTAACCAGTTTATCTGGATGGAAGATCATGCAAGGGATAATAAAACAGGATTATTGTATCATGGCTGGGACGAGTCGAAAGAAATGGCCTGGGCGAATAAGCAAACGGGTTTATCTCCCAATTTCTGGGCAAGAGCGATGGGCTGGTATGCCATGGCCCTGGTGGATGTGCTGGAAAATTTCCCTGCTGACCACCCAAAAAGAAAAACATTGGTAGATATTCTTAACCGGACCATTGATGCGACCGCAAAAGTGCAGGATGCCAAAACAGGCCTTTGGTACGATATACTGGACAAGCCCAATGACACAAGAAATTATTTTGAAGCGTCAGCCAGCAGCATGTTTGTTTACTCAGTGGCTAAAGGAGTGAGGATGGGCTGGGTACCTGCATCCAAACTTAGCATTGCAAAAAAAGGTTACGCGGGTATCCTTAAAACTTTTATAAAAAATGAAAACGGGCAGTTCAACCTGCATGGTACAGTAAAGGTTTCCGGCCTGGGTGGCAAACCGTTCCGTGATGGCAGCCTGGAGTATTACTTTAAAGAACCTGTAATTGTAAACGATGCGAAAGGTGTTGGCGCTTTTATAAAAGCAGCTGCGGAGATGGACATGATCCCAACCATGCAACAAGGAAAAGGCAAAACGGTTATGCTGGATTACTTTTTCAACAAGGAAACAATGAAAGATATCACCGGAAGGGAAATACCTTTTCATTATATCTGGGAAGAGATGGACAACAACGGGTACTCTCTTTTGGGCAATTTATTTAACAGGTATGGTGTGCAGACAACGAAGCTCACTGAAGCACCCACTGCAGCTAAATTAAAAGAAGCTTCCATTTATTTTATTATCGATCCCGATTGGACAAAAGAAAATAAAAATCCAAACTACATAGAAAAAGCACACATTGATGCCATTTACAACTGGGTAAAAAACGGTGGTGTCCTGATGATGTTTGCCAATGATAGTGGTAACGTGGAACTGACCCGCTATAACAAACTTGCTGAAAAATTCGGGATTCATTTTAATGAAAGTAAATCACGTAATATGGTAAAGGGAAATGATTACCCTACCGGCACTATTAATATTCCAAAGGGCAACATGATCTTTAAAACCGCAAAGAAAATTTACGTCAAAGAAATTTGTACGCTTGAATTAAAAGCACCGGCCAAAGCTGTGTTAACGGATAAAGGTGACAACATTATTGCCGTTTCCAAAGTGGGAAAAGGGACGGTTTTTGCTATTGGCGATCCCTGGTTGTACAATGAATACCTGGACGGGAGAAAACTTCCCGCAGAATTGGAAAATTACAAAGCTGCCGAAGACCTGGTACAATGGCTGATCAAACAAACGCCGGCAAAATAAAACACCTGATAGGTGTTGACCAGTTTGTGTTGCCTTTTGTCACATTTGAGTGGGAAATTCTTTTAATAGTAATTGTACCCAATATTGACAAAAGATTGCAAAAGTGTTAATCCTACCTGGGCATGCCCTCTGAAACTATTACAAGGTTTCGATATTAATACCGACGGGTGTTTAGTCATCCCTAAACCCCGCCTTTAAACCAATAAAAATGATTTTAGCCAAATCAAACTTCAACAAAGTATCCCGTTCTGCGGGTACATTTATACCCCCTGCGGCAACCCTGGATCTACCAGAAAAAGTGCTTCAGTTTGGAACAGGCGTGCTATTACGCGGCCTGCCGGATTACATCATTAAGAAAGCAAATAGCAAAGGAATTTTCAACGGGAGAATTGTTGTGGTAAAATCTACTGCCACCGGCGATACGGATGCTTTTAGTGAACAGGATGGCTTGTACACGGTCTGCATCCGTTCCGTGGAAGAAGGAAAAAAAACTGAAGAAAACCATATTATCAGCTCCATAAGCAGGGTGCTCACAGCGGCTACTGAATGGGAAGAAATTCTTCAATGTGCAGCCAATGAAAAAATGGAAATCATTATCTCTAACACGACCGAATTGGGCATCACCCTTGTGAAAGATAATGTACATGCCACACCACCGCAATCCTTTCCGGGCAAATTGCTGGCTTTCCTTTACCAGCGTTATAAGATCTTTTATGGTGACCCGGATAAAGGAATGATCGTCATTCCTACTGAACTGATTCCCTCTAACGCGGATAAATTACTGGCCATCGTGCTGGAACTCGCACACCAGAACGGGTTAGAAGTTGCTTTCATTGACTGGTTGGAAAATGCCAATCATTTCTGTAATTCACTTGTTGATAGAATCGTGCCGGGTAGATTTGGTAAAGAGGAACAAGCTTTTGTTGAATCAACTTTGGGATACCAGGATGACCTGATGATCATGAGTGAAAGTTATGCGTTGTGGGCAATACAGTCCGGGAGTGAAAAAGTAAAAAACGCCCTCAGCTTCGCAGATGAAAAAGAGGGTGTTGTAATAGCTCCTGACATTGATAAATTCAGGGAACTCAAATTGAGATTACTGAATGGGTCACATACATTTACCTGTGGCCTGGCGGCGCTTGCCGGCTTTACCACGGTAAAAGAAGCAATGGCCGATGAAAATTTTTCCGCTTTTATTACTGCGTTGATGCAGGAGGAAATTGTGCCGTCTATAACCAGTGAAAATATTTCTGTAGAAGATGCAACCCGTTTTGCTTCAAAAGTACTGGACAGGTATCGAAATCCTTTTATTGAACATGCCTGGACCGCTATCTGCACTCAATATTCCTCTAAAATGAACATGCGGAACCTGGCACTAATCAGGGAATATGCAAACCGCTTTGGGCATACGGCTCCGCTGATGGCCCTCGGTATGGCAGCACATATACTATACATGAAAGGGACTAAAAACGCTGACGGGAAATATTATGGTACAGCCAATGAGAAACAATACCTGGTCAATGATGAAAATGCAGCGTTCTATAGTAGCACCTGGGATTCGGCGGAAAGATCCCGGGTCGTATCCACCATATTGGCAAACCAGGATATCTGGCAGGCAGACCTGAACGCGCTGGATGGTTTCGCAGCAGAAGTGAATCATTGGTTGCAGCAGCTGGAAGAGAAAGGGGCGAAAGTAGTTTTAGAACAGGTTAATAAACAAAAAACAATCTTAGTGAATGAAAAATAATGTGCTGAAGATAAATGAACAGGATAATGTACTGGTAGCTTTGCAGGACCTGGAAAAAGGCTCCATTGTGACGCATGCAGGAAAGGAGATCAGCTTGCAGGAAGTTATACCGGCCAAACATAAGTTTTACATCAATGATATGCAACCGGGTGAGGAAGTGATGATGTATGGGGTGTTAGTCGGTAAAGTGCAGCTACCTGTGAAAGCCGGGAGCCGCATGAGCACCGAGAACCTGAAACATGCTGCAGGGGCGTATGGGTACCGGCATGTAGATTTTAAATGGGAGGCACCGGATGTTTCAAAATTTGCCGGGAGGACTTTTAAGGGCTTTTACCGCGGTGACGGAAGGGTAGGAACAGCAAACTATTGGTTGTTTATTCCCACCGTTTTTTGCGAAAACAGGAACCTTGATGTGATCAAAGAAGCACTGCACAACCAGCTGGGTTATGGGGTTACAGCAAAATATAAAAGTTTTGTACGCCAGCTCGCCGATGCATATGAAAAGCGCCATGATCTTGACTCGGTAGAATTTACCGCTTCCAATCCCACACAACATCGCGTATTCAAAAATATTGACGGGATAAAGTTTCTTAATCACCAGGGGGGGTGTGGTGGGATAAGACAGGATGCTGCCGTGTTAAGTAAGCTACTTGCCGCTTATGCCAACCATCCGAATGTAGCCGGCATCACCATGCTCAGCCTTGGTTGCCAAAACCTGCAGGTACCGGATTTCCTGAAGGACCTTAAGGATCAGAACCCGGGGTTCGATAAACCTTTATATATTTTTGAACAACAACAATCGCAGAGCGAAGAACAACTGGTAAGCGATGCGATAAAAAAGACCTTCGAAGGTTTGATTGAGGCGAATAAGTTGGAACGCCAGCCCGCATCCTTAGATAAATTATGTATTGGGGTAAAATGTGGGGGCAGTGATGGTTTCAGTGGAATATCTGCAAATCCTGCCGTAGGCTATACCGCGGATCTTTTAGTCGCCCTTGGGGGAAAAATTATCCTGGCGGAGTTCCCGGAACTCTGCGGTGTGGAACAAAATCTCATTGACAGGACAGTAGAAAAAGAAAAGGCAGAAAAGTTTATCGAACTTATGCGGCGGTATGAATCACAGGTGACCGCAGCAGGTTCGAGTTTTAGTATGAATCCCTCACCAGGTAACATCAAAGATGGTCTGATTACAGATGCCATTAAAAGCGCAGGTGCTGCAAAAAAAGGAGGAACATCACCAGTTGTAGATGTTTTGGATTATACTGAACAGGCAACCAAACCTGGTCTCAGCCTGCTTTGTACACCCGGTAATGATGTGGAAGCCACTACAGGTAAAGCCGCATCAGGTACAACGCTCATCCTGTTTACCACGGGGCTTGGCACACCAACGGGCAATCCCGTTTGTCCCACCATAAAAGTGGCCACCAATACCAAACTTGCCAAGAGAATGGCAGACATAATAGACATAGATACCGGGCCGATCATAGAAGGGGAAAAATCCATTCAGCAAATGGGAGAAGATATCCTGGAATATTGCATAAAAGCCGCCAGTGGCGAAGTGATACCGAAAGCGGTATTGCTGAACCAGGATGATTTTATTCCATGGAAGCGGGTAGTGTCGTTGTGAAAACCCCTTAACCCTCTTCCCGAACGAATCGGGATGTTCCAGAAGGGGGAACCTTGAATCGAAATTTTAAAATGCTATTAAACTAAAAACGAGATGGAGTCAAAAGTAGATACAGATCAGAAAAAGACAGTTGGTCGTTCTGCCCCATCAACAATAAAGAATTTCCTTGACGAAAATTTTTTATTGCAAAGCAAGACCGCCCAGCAGCTCTTCCATGAGTACGCGGTGCAGATGCCAATCATTGATTATCACAACCATCTCTCACCGGAGCAGGTAGCCAATGACGTAAGTTTTGAAAACCTTACCCAGGTTTGGCTGTATGGTGATCATTATAAATGGAGAGCAATGCGCACCAACGGTGTGGATGAAAAATTCATCACCGGTGATGCCAGCGACTGGGAGAAATTTGAGGCATGGGCAGCTACCGTTCCTTACACCCTGAGAAACCCGCTTTATCACTGGACTCACCTTGAACTACAGCGTTATTTTGATGTACACACAGTATTAAATAAAAATACCGCAAGGCAGGTGTATAATGAATGTTCTGCCAAACTTAAAACAAAGGAATATAGTGTACAGGGCTTATTAAAGAAGATGAATGTAAAACTCATCTGTACCACCGATGACCCTATAGACTCTTTGGAACATCACCAGGATTTATTTAAAGCAGATGCTTTCACCAAAATGAACCCTGCTTTCCGCCCGGATAAAGCAATGAACGTGGATGAGCCTGCAGGCTTTAATCAATACCTGGCACTGCTGGAAAAAGCCTCCGGCATAACGATCGCTACTTTTAGTGACTACCTGGCAGCCTTAAAAAACCGCCACGATTATTTCGCTGCCAATCATTGCAGCGTTTCTGATCACGGGCTGGAAGAGATCTATGCAGAAGATTACACGGAATCAGAGATCATTGGCATTTTTGATACCATTCGTTCGGGCAGGACAATCACAACGGGCGATATAAAAAAATTCAAATCTTCAATGTTGGTAACCTTTGCAGAATGGGACTGGGAAAAAGGCTGGGTACAACAATACCACCTGGGTGCTATCCGCAATAACAACTCACGTATGTTGGCGCAGTTGGGCCCGGACACAGGCTGGGACAGTATCGGTGATTTTTCCCAGGCAAGGGCATTATCAAAATTCCTGAACAAACTGGACTCAAATGATAAGCTGGCAAAGACAATCATCTATAACCTTAACCCGGCAGATAATGAGCTGATGGCAACCATGATCGGCAATTTTAATGATGGCTCGGTGGCCGGCAAAGTGCAATGGGGCAGTGCCTGGTGGTTCCTGGATCAGAAGGACGGTATGACAAAACAGATCAATACCCTCAGCAATATGGGCCTGCTCAGCAAATTTGTGGGCATGCTCACCGATAGCAGGAGTTTTCTTTCTTTTCCCCGCCACGAATATTTTCGCCGCATCCTTTGTAACCTATTTGGTGAAGAGATCGAAAACGGCGAACTACACAATGACATCCCATGGATCGGGCAGATCATACAGGACATTTGTTACAATAACGCCAAACAATATTTTGGCTTACAACAACTAGACAGCTAAAAAAACATAATCAAAACCAGACAGCAGGATGAAAACATTAGACTTATTTGATCTTTCCGGGAAAACCGCGTTGGTAACGGGTTGTGATACCGGCCTTGGAATGGGAATGGCTACCGCCCTGGCAGAAGCAGGCGCGGATATCGTAGGTGCATCTATCGTGGAAGATTATTCAGAAGTAAAAAATGCAGTAGAAGCCACCGGCAGGAAATTTACCTATCACCGCGTGGATATTTCCGACAGGGGAAAATTGTATGCTTTTATCAAACAGGTAAAAGATGAAAATAAAAAAATTGATATCCTGGTAAACAATGCGGGAATTATCATGCGCAAGCCTGCAGCGGAACACCCGGATGAATACTGGGATAAAGTAATCGACATTAACCTGAACGCCCAGTTTATTCTTGGCCGCGAGTTTGGCAGCCACATGATAGAAAACGGCGGAGGAAAAATTATTTTCACGTGCTCATTGTTAAGTTTCCAGGGTGGAATTAATGTGCCGGGTTACACCGCCAGTAAATCAGCGGTGGCCGGTCTTGTAAGAGCATTCGGCAACGAGTGGGGCAGTAAGGGTGTTTGTGTAAATGGCATTGCGCCAGGTTATATCGCCACCAACAACACCCAGGCATTAAGGGAAGACGCAGACCGGAGTAAATCGATACTGGATCGTATTCCACTTAACCGCTGGGGAGTGCCTGATGATTTTAAAGGGCCGGTTGTATTTTTAGCGTCATCAGCATCCGACTATGTAAATGGCACCGTGCTATTCGTGGACGGGGGATGGATGGCCAGGTAAACCATTGAAAAAATGAACCGTTTCTTCCGGCAGCGTTGCCGCTGTTTTTCAGGAACTATACCGGTAAATATTTTAGAATAAATATCAACAACAGGGATACACTTTTAGCAGGGCATAATGTATCTTTCAAATCATCAATAAACAAGTAAAAATAAAAATCATGTCAAAAAAAGTAGTTACCATGGGTGAAATCATGTTGCGTTTATCAACACCTGATTTCAAACGTTTTGTTCAAGCCGATACCTTCGATATTACATATGGTGGTGGTGAGGCCAATGTGGCAGCAGCATTATGCAATTATGGATTAAACGGGACCTTTGTTTCCAAAGTTCCCAATAATGCAATTGGCCAGAGTGCTATTAATCACCTTCGTCGTTATGGAGTAGACACGCAGTTTGTTGCAAGGGGTGGAGAACGTCTTGGTATTTACTTTTTGGAAACAGGGGCTTCTATGAGGGCATCGCAGGTTATATATGACAGGGCCCATGCTTCAATAGCAGATGTAGACATCAGCGAATTTGATTTTGATAAAATATTAGATGGTGCAGAATGGTTTCACACCACCGGCATCACCCCGGCATTGAGCGATAAAGCTGCTGCTTTAACTGAAGCTGCATTAAAAGCGGCCAAGGCAAAAGGGATCACCACGAGCATCGACCTGAACTATCGCAAAAAACTCTGGAGCAAAGAAAAAGCAAGGGAAGTGATGAGCAAACTTTGCCAGTATGTGGATGTTTGTATAGGTAACGAAGAAGATGCTGATACTACGCTCGGCTTCAAAGCAAAAGATACGGACGTTACCAAAGGAGAGCTGAACCTGGATGGTTTTAAAGATGTGTTTAAGCAGATGAAAGAAAAATTCGGGTTTAAATTCATTGCATCTTCCCTCCGCGAAAGCCACAGTGCAAGCGACAATGGATGGAGTGCACTGGTATACGACGGATCAGAATTTTATCACACCAAACAATACAATGTTCGCATCGTGGATCGTGTTGGAAGCGGAGATTCCTTTGCAAGTGGTTTGATATATGGCCTGGTAACGGGTATGCCTATGCCGGAAGCTGCGGAGTTTGGTGTAGCTGCTTCAGCAATCAAACATACCATTCCCGGTGATTTGAACCACGCTACATTAGCTGAAGTAAAAGACCTGATGAAAGGCGATGGCAGCGGAAGGGTGCAGAGATAAACCCCCTCCGCCCCCTAAAGGGGGAACTGGTAACACGCTGATTGAGTGTGCCAGTATCAACAATTGAAGTTCTTTAAAAACATGT
>JAKFCK010000657.1:0-1630 GCA_036676685.1 Chitinophagaceae bacterium
TAAAAAGTGTAGTGTCAATTATTGCATAAGGTTATTCCCTTTCCAAATAAACAGCTTTAATTTTTAAATATGAATAATATAAAAAGTACCCCTATTATTTTAGGATTTCTTATTGCGATACTACCATGCTTTCTTGCTGGTGATAACACCTACAGGGCGGCAAAGATTTTACAATAAAAGATCGAAGAAAAGAAAGATGATTTCTATCGAAAAACAATTAAAATTTATGAATATTCATAAATATCAAATTATCAGAATTTTGATATTCGTATGGGCTTGCTTTTCCTCTTATGAGTCTAATGCCCAATATACCTGCAATCAGGCGCCCATAGGCGGCGGCGGGTTTGTAACAGGCATCATTACCCACCCAACATCCGGCGATATCTACTGCCGTACAGACGTGGGTGGCGCTTACCGCTGGGATGCTGTGACCAGTAAATGGGTGCAATTACTTGACTGGATATCTGATGCTGAGAGAAACTTTTCAGGGGTGGAAGCCCTGGCGCTTGATCCGCAAAATGCCAATAACATTTATATGCTCTGTGGTCTCGATTATTTTGACTTCGGGAAAACAGCGATATTGAAATCTACTGACAAGGGAAATACCTTCACGGTTATTGATGTTACTGCCAAGTTTAAAGCGCACGGAAACGGGATGGGACGTTCAAACGGGGAGCGCCTTACTGTTGATCCCAACAACAGCAACATTTTGTTCTGTGGAACAAGACGGAAAGGCTTATGGAAAAGCGTTGACGGAGGAATTACCTGGAACCTTGCATGGAACGGAGTAACTACCACTGCTAATGATAACGGGATATGTTTTGTCCTCTTTGATCCTTCAGGCAGTGTGGTAAACGGAGTTAGTCAAACAATGTACATAGGCGTTTCCCGTATCGGCAGCGCAAATATTTACAAAAGTACTGACGGAGGAGCAACATTTACCGCCATTTCCGCTACCACGAGCTTTATGCCTCATCGGGCTGCCCTGGCAGGAACTACGATGTATGTAGTTCATGCGGATGCAGACGGCCCGTGGAATACCAGTGCCGGCAGCATATACAAGCTTAACACTTCCGCAGGCACATGGACAAATGTAACGCCTAACGCAAACAATTATTCCTATGGAGGGGTAAGCATAGACCCTTCCAATGCTAACCGGGTAGTGGTATCAACCATCAATATGTGGAGCAATAATCAGTATGGTACTGCCTGGGGCGATTTCGTTTATTTATCTACCAATGGAGGCACAAACTGGACACTCAAGAACGGCAGCAACAGCACATATAACAATGATGGCATAGGATGGGCATCTGGGATGTTGCATTGGGCGGGCTCAATCGAGTTTACGCCGGGCAATACGGCGGAGGTACGAGCGGTTTCAGGCAATGGAGTTTTTACCTGTTCCAATATTGATGCAGCCAACCCAAGCTGGAAATTTGATGTTAGAGGAATGGAGGAAACAGGTGTGACTGGCGGAATAAGCATTCCCGGCGGACCTTTCATTTCCACTTTTGGAGACATCACAGGCTTTGTGCATAACGACCTGACCTCTTATCCTGCAAGTACTCATCAGCCGGCAGATGGATCAAACTGGAGCATTGCTTATGCCACAGCCAATACAAACAAGATA
>JAKFCK010000658.1:0-1731 GCA_036676685.1 Chitinophagaceae bacterium
ATCTTAGGGCTCAACCAAGGAAAAACACAATAAACTAACCCAACTTTCATGCTACAATTAACCCGCCCCATCGCTTTTATAGACCTGGAAACGACAGGTATAAATCTTTCCACCGACAGAATTGTAGAAATCGCAATTGTGAAACTGCTCCCCGACGGGACAAGGCAGGTGAAAAGAAAGTTACTTAACCCGCAAATACCCATTCCCCAGGCATCTTCCGACATTCATGGCATCACCGATGAAATGGTGAAAGACGCCCCTACTTTCAAGCAGGCCGGCAATGAAATAAAACAATTCCTGGAAAATTGTGACCTGGGGGGGTACAACAGTAACCGCTTCGACATTCCTGTGTTGATGGAGGAATTCCTGAGGGCAGAAATGGATGTGGACCTCAGCGACCGGCGCATGATCGATGTGCAACACATCTTTTACCAGATGGAACCCAGGACCTTAACCGCGGCATATAAGTTCTATTGTGAAAAGGAATTGGCCAATGCTCACAGTGCAGAAATAGACATTACGGCGACTGTGGAGGTGCTGGAGGCGCAACTTACGCGGTATGAAAAATTAGGCAGAACAGTGGATAGCATTCTCGCTACAATTGGTGAAGAGAAAATTGTTGATTATGCCCGCAGGTTTATTTTTGACGATAAAGGTGTAGAGGTCTTTAATTTTGGAAAATATAAGGGTAAAGCAGTGAGAGATGTGCTGCGAAATGAACCACAATATTATGATTGGATGATGAAAGGAGATTTCCCTATGCATACCAAGAAAAAACTAACCGAACTTTTTAGTAAAACTCTGTTAAAAAATAAATAAATACCCGGCCCTCTCCAAAAACCGGGATTTGCTAAACTTTATGTATTAAATTTGGTTTTCACATTTTTGCAAGATCATTATTGGAAAAAGTCGTCATCATACCAACTTATAATGAGAAAGAGAACATTGCAGCCATCATTGCTGCGGTGATCGATCTAAATAATAACTTTCACGTGCTGATCATTGACGACGGATCTCCCGATGGCACGGCTTCAATCGTAAAATCTTTATTTCCCAGGTACCCCGGGCAGTTATTTATGGAAGAAAGGCGGGGGAAATTGGGCCTGGGCACTGCTTATATCCATGGTTTTAAGTGGGCCCTGGAACGAGGTTATAAATTCATCTTTGAGATGGATGCGGATTTTTCCCATAATCCTGCCGACCTCAACAGGTTGTATGATGCGTGTTATGCCGGGGCAGATATGGCAATTGGCTCACGTTATGTGAAGTCTGGTGCGGTAGAAAATTGGCCGGCAAACAGGATTGCACTTTCTAAAGGAGCTTCCCTGTACACCCGCATGATCACCTGGATGCCTATTAAAGATCCTACTGCCGGTTTCGTATGTTATAAACGCGAGGTACTGGAAACGATAAACCTGGATGCTATAACTTTCACAGGTTATGCCTTCCAGATAGAAATGAAGTTCGCCGCATGGAAACTGGGCTTTAAGATACAGGAAGTGCCTATTACTTTCAAGGACAGGAAACTGGGAGCCAGCAAAATGAATAAAGGCATTGTGAAGGAAGGGATCCTGGGTGTGCTTCGCCTGCGTTGGGAAAGTATTTTTAAAAATTATCGCCGCCGGGTGTCCAATCCCGAGGCTATATCCTCCACGGTGTCTGTGTTTCAACAAGACGTATTAATTCAAGGTAAATAATGTTTGATCATTGGAATGCCGGGTGAAACTGTTT
>JAKFCK010000659.1:0-1724 GCA_036676685.1 Chitinophagaceae bacterium
AAACAGACCTCACTCGCGGAGATAGAAAAAACCATCTCAGTGATCATGGAATATTGGAAAAGATGTGCGGCGCCGAATAACTTTTAGCAGGCGGAGATGTTGGATGTGCCGGAAGAAAGACTGGCAGAAATTTTAATGATTGGTTTAAATCTATCAATGACGGCGGGCAGGATTCGTGGGATGATAACCTTAATTATAAATCCAAAGTAATATTGGCTTTTTAGCCGCGGTGATGTATTTGTTCAAAATACCCAGGAATGCGGGAGACACCGTTGGGCATCCGGCGCTCACAATAATGAACCCGGGAAAAGTTTCCGTATCCGGTATTTGTTTATGCCCGTGTAAAACAATGGCCCGCTCATAGGCTTTATCGTTAGTACTGTCTAATCCATATAATTTATAAGCCAGGCCAAAACGGCCATGGTACGCGTTGCCGATTTTATATTTACCAACGGAAGTTTTAAAGCTGTAAGGCATATTGGAAAACTGCAGTGGCTCATCTGTGTCGTATTTATTGGAGCCTACGCCATGCGTTACAAGGGCAGCATGCTCCGCTGTTCCTTTTTTCAGGTTGTAAACAAAAAACCTGTTTTTGCCGGAAGGAAGCGACATATCTACAAGGAAGATGTATTCCGCATTGTAATTATTTTGACTTATATATTTCTCCAGTGAAGCCGCCTGTTGTTTGAGACGGTCGAGTGCAGCCTTGTACCGCACATCGATATTATTGACGGGAAAGTCTGCGGCATGGCGTTTAGCGGTTGTTACCATCGGACCGCCAGTTTCCCCGGTGAGCTCAGTCAGCCCCGGATCAGCGCCAAAGCCATTCGTTTTTGCGAGTTCAACACCTGCCTGTGACAGGGCAGTTTTTCCACCGACGGTGACGATCAACAAAAATAAAATAAAGTATGTTTTTTTCATGTTCATGTTGCGTTTAACCGGGGTCACCTCCTACAATCCTGTTAAAGAATGCCATTTTTTTCCACCCATAAAAATATAAGTAAAACGCGCCTATAAAGTTAATCTTTCGGGCAGAAATAATGCCTGGCTTTATCCACAACCGAACGGCTTTAATATAATCTTAACGATGGATCCGGGCCAGCGGGATGGATAACCCACATCCCCTACGCACCTTTTTTTAGTGTCCGTATTGCCCTGTAACTTCCCTATTTAATTCATTCCCTGTTTTTTAACTGCCAGCAACTTTGCCGGAATGATGGTATTGATTAACTTCAGGTGGGCTATTTTCAACAACTGGTCCGGGCAAAAAGTATTTCAACCACAGCCGATGAACAGCCGAAAGAAATATTTTCCAGTGGGGCTGAACCGCATCGTGGGCCCCTCCATCCCGGCATGGAGGAGTGGCTGGGCTATTACCGTGATCGCGATAATAGTGTTGCTCTGTTCCACTTCAGCCTTTGGTCAGCAAAGTGCAGCCTATACCAATGCCAGGGAAAAACTGGTAAAGGTCTTAAAAAGGCGCATCATCGATAGTGCCTTCACGCAGAAGATAGATCAGTTCTATTATTCAACCTGCGATTCCCTCGTAAAAAATAAGGTGACGGTGGAAGACCGTTCGATTGAAGTGATCCTCACCAGGCTGTTTGATGCCTGCGAAAATAAAATAAGCAGCAGGTTCATGACCTTGTTGCGTATCCCCTCCGTAAATGACTATTTTCTTCTCACACTTCAAACGTATAACAGGTTACCCCTTTTAAACCTGT
>JAKFCK010000660.1:0-6966 GCA_036676685.1 Chitinophagaceae bacterium
CCGGGTTGCAAAAGTCGATGGCATACGGAACACCATCCCTCACCGCAAGTTCCACGGTATTAAAATCATAACCCAGGTAATGACAGATCCTCAGCACGATCTCTTCCATTTCCTTGTAACGCTCGGGAGAAGGGGAGAAGTCTGCAACATAACGCAGGTGATGCTCATTGCGGGGTTCGTAAGGCATGATACGCACATGTTTGCCACCGATGCAATAACAACGGTAATATTCTTCAAACTTTATTTCTTCCTGCAGCATCATCACCAGTTGTTCTGTTTCGGCATGTTTCTCAAAAAACTCATCCATGCTGTTGAGTTGGTAAACACTTTTCCAGCCACCGCCCGCGTGGGGTTTCATGTATGCAGGAAACCCAATATATTTAAAGATCCCATCCCAATCCAGCGGGTATTCCAGGTTACTGAAAGAATCTGCAGTGGTGTCTGTGGGAAGGTCGCGGGATGGCAGGATCACTGTTTTAGGTACAGGCACATCTATTTTGGTAGCAAGACAGTTATTAAAAAACTTTTCATCAGCACTCCACCAGAATGGATTGTTGAGCACAGCAGTACCACACAAAGCGGCATTTTTTAAATACGCCCTGTAAAACGGCACGTCCTGCGAAATACGGTCAAAGATCACTGCGTAGTCAGTGGGCTCACCCTGCATCACCTTATCGATCTTTACAGACTCTGCTATAATACCGGCAATGTTCTTATTGTTGATCCTGGATACCAGTGCTTCGGGGAAACTGCGTTCTTTGCCGTGTAGTACGCCTATTTTTTTCATAAAATGATTATTTGATTGGTGAGAAAGGTTTGAGATGTTACTGTATCCAAATATATTTTTAAGAAGGCAATAAAACAAATTATGTTTTGGCTTTGCGTGCGCCGGTTTTTGTGACGGGGTTTTCTTAATTTTGGCGCTTATGTCCGATGAAAAATTAGCTGTGGTAAAAGTTGAACGACACCTGCTTTACTCCTCCAACCTGGACCGGGAAGTAAAGGTGGATTGTTATATTCCTCCCGGCTTTGCTGCATTATCCGGCATCGACCTGTTATTGGTAAACGACGGACAGGACCTGGTGGCAATGGGTTTTGAAAATATCCTCGATGATTGTTTTACGGCTGGTTTGATCAATCCTTTATTTTGCGTGGGGTTGCATTGTTCCACAGACCGGAAAAACGAATATGGTACCGCCAATATCCTCGATTATAAAGGGAGGGGCGCCAAAGCATTTTTGTACACCAAATTTATTTTCCAGGAATTGATGCCTTTTCTCCGGGGAACTTACCCGGCACATACATTTGACCAGAAAGCTTTTGCAGGCTTCTCACTGGGAGGGTTATGCGCCTTGGATATCGTGTGGAATTACCCGCATGAATTCACCCGCGTAGGCGTGTTCAGTGGCTCACTCTGGTGGAGGGATAAGGACCAGGAGGACAAAGACTTTGATGAAAAAATAAACCGCATCATGCACAAACAGGTGCAGGAGGGAAATTATGCTTCCTGGCTAAAATTCTATTTCCAGGTGGGAACGCAGGATGAAACTGCCGATCGCAATAACAATGGTATCATAGATGCAATCGACGACACCCTGGGCCTGATAGACGAACTCGTGGAGAAAGGTTACGACAGGTATGCTGATATTCATTACCTGGAACTGCAGGATGGCCGGCACGATGTGCCTACATGGGCCAAGGCATTCCCGGACTTTTTGCAATGGGGGTGGGGGAGTAAGGTTTAAGGTTCAAGGTTTAAGGTTCAGGATTTAAGGTTCGTTTTTGGTTTAACGTTTAACGTTTAACGTTTAACGTTGATGCTATGCGGTAGGCAAAACATCCGGTTTTACAGTAGTTTATTCAGGGTAACGCACAACTCAGAACACGCAACCCACAAACACGTCGTAGTTTTTCAAAGCGCCTGCCCCGCTTAAGCGACGGTACCGACCTGTACCGATTCTTTCGGTATTCTTTCGGTATTTTTTCGGAAACGAAGGAGCTTTAGAAAAAATCCCGCACTGCTGCGGGATCCCGTGAGCAAAACGAAACGGGAGATCCCGATGCCTGCCTGCTCCGTAGCATTGCGTGGGTTCCGCGTATTGCGTAAAAGGTTTACGATATCGGGACAACCCACACCCCACAACTCATCGGGTCCCGCTTATTTCGAAAAGAGGTAGCGTTATTGGAACTACTCACTACTCACTATTCACCCATTCACCCATTCACCCATTCACCCATTCACCCATTCACCCATTCACCCATTCACCCATTCACTCATTCACAAACAATTCCCCGGTCCAATAAAAAAAACTCCGGAATAAATCCGGAGTTTTTTTTATTGATATTTTTTTTGAAAAAATTAGAAACTTAATCTCACGCCTAACTGGCTGGTCCACCTGGAACTGTTATACACACCGTCAGACACATTGTACGGTTTGTTATTCACCGGTGTTGTGAATCGATATTGAGGTGTAAGGTTGGTGGCACTCACATACCCTGTAAAATCAAGAATGATTGCCTGGTCGTTTGACATAAAATATTGTTTTCCTGCTTTCCTGCTGATCATGTTGGTGAAATTGAAAATATCATAAGTCACCTGCAGCTGGTAGGTTTTTCCACCAAACTTCACATTGAAATCCTGCTGTAATTTCAGATCAAGCACATGGCTGAACGGAAGGCGTGCACCATTTCTTTCGGCATATTCGCCACGGTTTTTCTTAAGGTAATCATCGCTTTCGATAAACGCGTCAAACTGGTCGCGCTGCTGCTGTGCGGTTACTGTACCGGACGGCAGGAAAACCATTTGGTTCAGCTGGGATTTGGTCGGAATGAAGATCAGGTCATTGGTCTCAAAATTATCCAGGTCACGAACCATACCGCGGTTCAACACATAACTGTAAGTATTTCCACTCTGGCCATTATATACCAGGGAAACCGTAGTAGCCATTTTTTTGTTCAGGTAGTTAAACTTCTTGGCAAAATACCCGTTGATCCTGTGACCAGGATCGTAGTCACTAATAGAACGTTGAATGTTATTTCTTCCGTTCACAGTTTCCATATAACGCCATTGTGAGCTGTTTTGCGAACTTGTTCCTTCATTTACAACAATTGAATTGCCAAAGGAATAATTGGCGTTAAAGGCCCAGTTGTCTCCCCAGCTCTTATCCACTGTTGTGGTGAAACTGTAGGAGAAACCTTTTTTGCCAGACGTGTTGCTCAGCAGGTAAACGCCCGTGTAAGGAGTTGTGCCGTTTGCGCGTACAGGGATTGACCGGGTGAAGCTACCGGATAAAGCGTATACATCTCTAACGTCTACGCCTACACTTTTTAGAGTGGCAGGAAGTATGTCTACCCTGTCATAATTGATCTCATTGATGTTCTTGGTAAAGATACCTTCAAAAGATAGTTTCCATCTCCTGCTCAGCATCTTATCTACACCCATAGAGGTTCTGAAAACTTTATTCATCTTAAAGTCCCGGGCAATCAGATCGATCTGGCCGGAAGGTGTGGAAACCGTCTGTCCAAAATCAGCTGCGGTGTATTGAGCAAAAGGATCCTGTTTGAAAAGGACATTGCTGCCACGGATACCTGCAATGCTGATACCATTATTATTATAAACGCCGCCGGGCCATACCAAAGGAACCCTGCCGGTGAATAAGCCCAAACCACCGCGGATCGTAATGGACTCTTCAGGAATTTTATATACAACGCCTATTCTCGGGTTCAAAGACCATTTCGGATCTGAGATCTGGCCGGAACGTGCGCCTTTCATATCATGATACTGGGAGAATTTTGACAAGGCAGAATCATTAAAGAAATTATCTGTTCTTGGTGTAGTTAAAAACTTGGTATTATCCGCACGTAAGCCTAATGTTACAGTAACCTGGTTGTTCACCCTGATTTCATCACCGATGAAAAAACCAAGCCTGAGTGTATTAAACTTGGCGGCAGCATTCAGTGACTCATCGCCGCTTTTTCCCGGGTCCAACAGGGAGTAAGACCTGTCATAGGTGGTTGCCGTTCTGCCAAGCAGGAAGCTGTCCATATTGGCAAATACATAAGAACCATAATTCTGGCGGATAAATACATTCGTGGATTTGCTTATCTCGTTATCCGTACCGATTGAAAAAGTGTGTTTTCCTTTGTAGAATTTAAACACGTCAAATAAGGCAATGTTACGTTGCTCCAGGAGGTTGCCGGTTGAAAATTCTTCCGTTCCGAAAACGATCCTGCCACTACCATCATTAATGGTCACTCTGGGAAAAGGACTTCCGATAGCTCCCCTGTCATCTACAACATCTGTATAGGTCAGCAGCAACTTATTGCTGGAACTTTTAAGGCGGGAGTTCAACTCAACAGAAGCTGAATTGGTGGTGGAAGGAAACTCATATCCATTATTGTAAAAGTTAATCGTTGAATTACTGCTCCTGGAAGTGTTATTCCTGAAACCGTCATTATAGCGGTAACTAAAACTCAGCTTGTGATTTTCGTTGATATTCCAATCCAGTTTTGTTGCGATCCTGTTGGCCTCAACGGTTTCTGCATTGTCAATATAACCCCCGGGCTCATAACCATACCTGCTTCTGAGGAAGTTGGCAAGCGTGTCAATACGTGCCCTGCTGGACGCACCTCCATAGGTACTGAAATCAAAGGGCTGTGGTCTTTCATCTCTTTGGATCTCACCGCTGAGGAAAAAGAACAATTTATTTTTTATTATCGCGCCACCCAGCCTGAAGCCGGTAGTCTTATTGGAAAAGTCATTCAGTTTTGTAGCTACATCTTTGTCTACACCCGGAGTTTTCCCGGACAGGTCCTGGTTCCGGAAGAAATGATAGACCGAACCCGACAGGTTGTTCGTACCACTTTTTGTGATAGCATTGATACCACCGCC
The DNA here is from genome assembly GCA_036676685.1 of Chitinophagaceae bacterium. Classification (GTDB taxonomy): domain Bacteria; phylum Bacteroidota; class Bacteroidia; order Chitinophagales; family Chitinophagaceae; genus Ferruginibacter. The sequence goes on from JAKFCK010000660.1 coordinate 4,892, forward strand.
GGTAAAGTTACCCAGTGATGGATCATAAGGTGACAGTACCACCTGGAACTGGTCAATCGCATCGATAGAGATCGGCGCTATACCCGTTTGTCCACCGTTTGTACCTGAAGCAGCCAGGCCAAAAACGTCGTTATTCACTGCACCATCGATATAAAATGCATTATACCTGTTGTTTTGGCCGGCGAGAGAGATTCCACCGTCGCCGGTTACTTTTGCCTGTGGCACAAACCTCAGGTAATCCGAGATATTACGTCCCACAGTTGGAAGGTTGGCCATTTTATCACGGCCAATAGTCGTTTCAGCCCCACCTTTGGCATTGTTGGGAGCGACCCGGCTGGCAGTTAACAGCACTTCCGTCAAATTGGCCGTTGTTTCTACCAATTCAAAATTTTCATTCACGGTTTCCCCCAGCGCCAGGTTAATGTCGGTTCTTGTAAGTGGGTTATACCCCACAAAAGACACCGTCACCGTGTAAGGGCCGCCCGGGTTCATATTCGAGATGTTATAAACTCCACCTTTGCGTGCCGTAGTAGTATAAACGGTTCCGGTAGGGGTGTGGGTCGCGCTGACGGTCGCACCGGCTAAGTCTGACCCTTTAAGACTTTTGACAGAGCCGTTCATGGCACTGGTTGTTACCTGCGCAATGGAAAGTAACGATACAGCCAGTAAGCCAATAATAATTGGAATGATTTTTTTCACGTGCATATAGTTCTGATTTATTAAGAGGGCAAAGAAACTAAATTCTGCCTGAATAGCCCTCAATTATTATTAACAAATTGTTAGGCAATTTAGTTGTTTAAAAGGTTGCATCGGATTTTGAAAAAAAGCTTCGCAAACCATCCCCTGCCAGTTCAATAGCTTTCGAAAAGCGAAATCTTGCTATTCTATAGTAGAATCATTGTTAACTTTGCAGCGAAAATCAAAAAAATGCTGAACACTATAGAAGAGGCGATTGAAGATCTGAAAAAAGGGAAATTGCTGATCGTTGTTGATGATGAGGACCGGGAGAACGAGGGTGATTTTGTTACCGCTGCCCGTAACGTGACCCCGGAAGTGATCAATTTCATGAGCACACACGGGCGGGGACTGATCTGCGCCGCTATTACTGAAGAAAGGTGCGTGCAATTACAACTGGAGCCTATGGTTCCTCATAATACTTCCCTGCACGAAACGGCTTTTACCGTAAGTATTGACCTGCTTGGAAACGGTTGTGGCACAGGTATTTCTGCGCAGGATCGGGCTAAAACCATCCAGGCATTGATTAACCCTTCCACCCGGCCGGAAGATCTCGGACGCCCGGGGCATATTTTTCCGCTCAGGGCAAAACCGGGCGGTGTACTGAGGAGAACCGGGCATACCGAAGCTACCATCGACCTTGCCAAACTCGCGGGGTTTGAACCTGCCGGTGCACTGGTAGAGATCATGAATGAAGATGGTTCCATGGCAAGGCTGCCGGAGCTGATGGAAATTTCCAAAAAATTTGATATAAAGATCATTTCCATTAAGGATCTGATCGCATACAGGCTGAAAACGGAGTCGCTTATTGAAATGGAGGCCAACGTGAGCATGCCCACCAAATACGGCAACTTCGATCTTATCGCTTTCCGCCAGGTAAATACCGGCGACATTCACCTGGCTATCAAAAAAGGGGAATGGAAAAAAGACGAACCGGTGTTGGTGCGGGTACACAGTAGTTGTATGACCGGGGACATACTGGGGTCGCTTCGCTGTGACTGTGGCGAACAATTACATCGCGCCCTCGAAATCATTGAAGCGGAGGGAAAAGGACTCGTGTTATATATGAACCAGGAGGGAAGGGGCATAGGGCTGATCAACAAACTAAAAGCTTACAAGCTACAGGAGCAGGGCATGGATACAGTTGAAGCTAACCTTGAATTAGGATTTGGCATGGACGAACGCGATTACGGCGTTGGTGCCCAGATCCTGCGTAGCCTCGGCATTACCAAAATGAAACTGATGAGCAACAACCCACGGAAGAGGGCAGGACTCTTAGGTTACGGCCTCGAAGTGGTAGACACCGTGTCTATGGAAATGAAACCCAACGCACATAATAA
>JAKFCK010000661.1:0-2471 GCA_036676685.1 Chitinophagaceae bacterium
AAAGCCAAAACGGGTATGGTTTGTTTTGATTATGCTAAAAAGAAAGTCACCCCGCTACCGGAACTTTTTAAAAAGTTCTTAACGGGTTAAAATCTGCCCACCTTACATCTCATTCCAAATCTTCCAGTTTTCTTCTGCCTGGATCAAAAGCATATCGTAACCATTTTTAACCGTTGCGCCTCTTTTTTCTCCTTCAAGCAGGAATTGTGTGTGCGCGGGCTTGTACACAAGGTCATACAAGTAGTGAACAAAACTGATACTTTCGTAAGGCAGGGAAGGCTTGGCTCCTTCGAGTGGACTCATTCCTACAGGTGTGCAATTGATGATGATGGTATAATCGTTTAACAGGCTTTCATTCACCTGGCCGTAAGAAATAACATTTTCCCCCTCTCCCTTTCGGGAAACCAGTAAAAATGGGATATCGAGTTTTTGCAGCACGAATTGCACTGCTTTGGAGGCGCCTCCTGTACCCAATACAAGCGCCCTTGTGTGGTGGTGCTGCAGGTAAGGAACAAAGGATTGTTCGAATCCCACTACGTCTGTATTGTGTCCCCGGAGCCCCTCCGGTAACATCTCGATACAATTTACAGCCCCGATTGATTTGGCTTGCGGCGTTAAGGAGTGTAAAAATGGAATGACCGCTTCTTTATAAGGTATAGTTACTGCGATCCCCCTTAGGGATGGGTGGTTTTTCAATAACCTGGGAAATTGTTCAATTGATTCCAGTGGAAACAGTTCAAAAAAACAATCCCCCAGGCCTTCTTTTTCAAATTTTTGTGTAAAATATTCTTTTGAAAAAGAGTGCCCCAGAGGATAGCCTATGAGACCGTATAAATTCATTTATATAGCTGCTTTATCGAGGAACAGTTCGAATGTATCGCCTCTGAGGCCAATACGCATCGCTTCCAATGCAATCATTTCCGAAGGCGCGATATTTCCCAGGTTTACATTACAGCCAATCAGTTCGAGGAAATATAACTGCTGGGCTTTTTGAGGGGCTTCCCAGATGATCTGCTCTTCCGGGATCTGTGTGAGGATCTCCTGCACCAGGCCTTCCCTCACCTCACCGGTACCGCGGTAAATACCCACGTTTCCGGCTTCCCGTGCTTCTGCAATCACATAGGTGGAACCTGCCTCAAGCTCCGCTTTCATTAATTCGATCCATTTATAAGGGGGAATGATATGGGCCGCATCTTTACTACCTACTTCGCTGAGCACAATTCCGTGTTTAGTTAGTTTTTCAATATAACCACACTTCTCTGCATGCGGAATAGTTATGGATCCGTCACTGACCTCCATATAACTCACGCCAAACTCCTTGCAAACGTTGATGTAATCTTCAAACTGGTTCCTGATGAGGAAAGCCTCAAACAAGGTTCCTCCAAAATAAACCGGGATATCGAATGACCGGTAAACAGCGAGTTTTTCTTTTAAATTGGGAGTTACATAGGATGTACCGAACCCAAGTTTCACTACATCCACATGCGGATGGGCTGCATTCATAAAATTACGGGCCTCCTCTACGCTGAGCCCTTTGTCCATGACCATAGTAATGCCATGAGAACGCGGTTTGGTGTTTCTTTCAGGAATCTGGCTTAGATAAAAATTCATATCGCTGTTAAAATTTTGAGGCTGCAAATATATTCAATTGAAGCCAACAAAAACCTGATAGGGATCAGGTGCCACAAAAGTTATTTAATAAACTTTTGTTTTTTGTACCGGGCGATAATTTCAACAACCTGCTGGTGCTGAAGAATGGATGGATTTAATTCAATGAATTTTTTAATCAGTTTCGGGTTGGCCGTCATTCCTTTTTCCAGGTTAAGCGCTGCTTCCTTAAACTTGCCTTCAGCAAAAAGAAACATGCTTTTATAGAACAGGAAGATCGGCTTCTGGTCAGTTTGTTCAAGGGCAAAATCTGCGTATTCGGTGCCTTCTTCATAAAGGCCTGCAGATAATAAACATTTGAGTAATTCCTGCCAGCCATTCATATTTTTCGGCCTCACCCTTACTACATTTCCAAAATAAGTGATGGCCTCATCAATATTATTCAACTGCATATAACACTGACCCAAGGCCAGGTTGTATTCCGGCTGCATGCGGTGCATTTTTGCGGCCAGCTGCAATTGTTTAATAGCACTTTGCCAGGCACCCTCGTTCATGTAAGTACAGGCTATCTTGTAAAACATCTGGCTATCTTCCGTATTCAGGTGGCTGGCCTTTTTATAACTGAACCTGGCCTGGGGATAATTAGCCAGTTTATCGTAGCAATGTCCGATGGCCTCGTAGATCACGGCTTCAGGCCGGGAAAGCTCAAGCACTTTTTCCAGCGCTTCTATAGCATCTTTAAATTTCCTGAGCCGGATATAGGCATCGCCCATATTCCTGTAGGCATAATCAAACTTTTCATCAATCGCGACGGCGTAGTGGTAAGCATCAATGGCCTTCTCATGCAATTTTAAGCCCTGGTA
>JAKFCK010000662.1:0-7100 GCA_036676685.1 Chitinophagaceae bacterium
CTGCAGGACCATCCTGACCTCTTTACCGGCTTCAATATCATCAAAGGATTTTTAAATCTTGACATCGCTGACCAATATTGGCATGAATTACTGCAGGCCAAATATGCTGATGAGCAATATGGCCTGCAGCCTTCCACCGGCAAAAAAGTGATGGTAGAATATTCCTCCCCCAACACCAACAAACCGCTTCACCTCGGCCACCTGCGGAACAATTTCCTTGGCTGGAGCGTAGCTGCCATCCTGGAAGCTAATGGCAATAAAGTATTCAAAAGTTGTATCGTGAACGACCGGGGAATCCACATTTGTAAAAGCATGATCGCCTGGCAAATGTTTGCTGATGGCGCTACGCCAAAAAGCACACAAACTAAAGGGGATCATTTCGTTGGAGATTACTACGTGAAATTTAATGACGAGTATAAAAGGCAGGTACTGGAACTTAAAGAAGGCGGAATGCCGGAGAAAGAAGCAGAGAAACAGGCGCCCATTATGCTGGCCACCCAGCAGATGTTACAGGATTGGGAGGCAGGTAAACCTGAGGTTATGGCACTTTGGACAAAAATGAACAGCTGGGTTTACGAGGGTTTTGATATCACTTATAAAAAAATCGGGAGCGACTTTGACAAAACGTATTATGAAAGTAATACCTATTTACTGGGCAAAAAAACAGTAGAGGAAGGCCTGGCTAAAGGAGTGTTTGAGCAGGAGGCAGATAACAGTGTATGGATAGACCTTACCGCGGATGGGCTTGACCGGAAAATCGTGCAGCGGAAGGACGGCACCTCTGTTTATATAACGCAGGATATCGGGCTGGCGCAGCAAAAATACCAGGAATACGGTATCGACGAGAGCATTTACGTGATTGGCGATGAGCAGAATTACCATATGAAGGTGCTTAAGCTGATTGCGGAAAAATTGCAGTTACCTAATGCACAGAATATTTACCACCTCAGTTATGGAATGGTAGAATTGCCCAGTGGCAAGATGAAAAGCAGGGAAGGAACCGTGGTAGATGCAGATGACCTGGTGGACGAAATGATCTCCACGGCAAGGCAACACACGGAAGAACTGGGCAAAGTGAAGGATTTCACCGAACCCGAACTGGCTGAGTTGTATAATACTTTGGGGTTGGGTGCAATGAAATTCTACCTGTTAAGGGTTGATCCTAAAAAGAAAATGATCTTTAATCCCGAGGAAAGTATTGACTTCCATGGTTTTACAGGACCGTTCGTACAATATACCTACGCCAGGATCCGGAGCATTCTTCGTAAAGAGCCATTTGAAGTGAAAGCAATGGAGGCTACTCCCCTTTTGAAGTTGGAAAAGGAGATCATCGTTACACTGGAACAATTTGAGAGCGCTTTACAACAAGCCGCAAAGGAACTGAATCCTTCCGTTATTGCCATTTACATCTTTAACCTGGCGAGAACCTTTAATTCCTTTTACACGGCACATTCTATCGGTAATGCCGAGACGCCGGAAAAAAAGCAGCTTCGTTTACAGTTAGCTGTCATGACCTCCAATGTGATTAAAAAAGGGATGCAGTTGTTGGGCATACAGGTTCCGGAGCGGATGTAAGCACCGGGCAGGCATTTCCTATTGTTTAACGGAAAGATCCCAATGAGGCTGGTGCACAAGGCAGGGAATGGTAAGTGAAAAATTTAGATCTAAAATGGAATAACGTTCTTCTCCAATATAGCAAGAAACATCCCCGGTGATGAAAAGTGTAAATGTTTTAATTGTGAATATTTTTTTATTTACGCTTAAAACATTTACACAAAAAGTAGCCGTAAAATGTACTCAACTTATTCAGCCTTGTGAATTTCGCTGGTAAAATGAAATTCAATATCCGGGTTATTGGTCCGTTCTGTATTAAGGAACCATTCACTTTGGGCCAGGTATACCAGGTGGCCATCCTTATCTTCCGCAATGATAGCCTGTTTGTATTTTACAAAATCGTCCAGCTTTTTGGGATCTTTGCTGGTGAGCCAGCAGGCCTTATAAAACGGCAGGCTGTTCATTTGCACAGAAGCGCCGTATTCCTGCAGGAGACGATATTGGATAACCTCGAACTGCAGCTCTCCCACACAACCAATGATCTTTTTATTTCCGCCAAACTGGGTAAATAACTGGGCCACCCCTTCATCGGTAAGCTGAATCAATCCTTTCTCCAACTGCTTGGTTTTCATTGGATCTTTGTTGACTACCTCTTTAAATATTTCAGGAGAAAAACTCGGTATCCCTGTGAAGTAAAACTGTTCCCCTTCCGTTAGTGTGTCCCCTATCTTAAAGTTCCCGGTGTCAAAAAGACCGACCACATCTCCCGGGTACGCCTCTTCTATCACATCCTTCTGCCGGGCCAGGAAACTATAAGGATTACTAAAGCGCACATCCTTTTCCAGCCGCACATGTTTATAATAGGTGTTGCGGGCAAATTTGCCACTGCATACCCGCAGGAAAGCTATACGATCGCGGTGTTTGGGATCAAGGTTGGCGTGGATCTTAAATATAAATCCGCTGAATTTGTTTTCTTCCGGCTTCACATCTCTTTTAGTTGTATGCCGTGGCCGGGGTGTTGGTGCAATGCGAATGAAGGTATCCAACATCTCTTTTACCCCGAAGTTGTTTACCGCACTTCCAAAAAATACCGGCGCTGTATGCCCGGCCAGATAGTCATTAATGTTAAGTTCACCGTAAACCCCATCAATCAATTCGACATCTTCGCGAAGGGTATCGGCGTCGGACTTACCTATTTTTGAATCTAATATAGGATCATTTAAATCATTGATAGTCAAAACAGTTTCATCATTCCCTTTTGTGCCTGCAGTAAATAGTACAAGCCTTTTTTCATGCAGGTCGTAAACGCCTTTAAAATCTTTTCCGCTGTTGATCGGCACCGTCATCGGGTGCAGTTGTATGTTGAGTTCCTTTTCTATTTCTTCCAGCAGGTCAAACCGGTTTTTACCATCCCGGTCCATTTTATTGATAAAAACGATCACAGGCGTTTTGCGCATCGCAATCACTTCCATCAGCCTGCGGGTTTGGGCTTCTACCCCGTTTACGCTGTCGATCACCAGCACTACGCTATCTACTGCCGTGAGGGTTCTGTAAGTATCCTCCGCAAAATCCTTGTGACCGGGAGTATCCAGCAGGTTCACCAGGTGCCCGTCATATTCGAAGGTCATCACACTGGTGGCCACACTGATTCCCCGTTGCCTTTCAATTTCCATGAAATCACTGGTAGCGTGTTTTTTTATTTTGTTGCTTTTTACAGCACCGGCGGTTTGGATCGCACCGCCAAATAGCAGGAATTTTTCGGTAAGGGTTGTCTTACCCGCATCCGGGTGGGAAATAATGGCAAAGGTCTTTCTCCTGTTGATTTCGTCTATATACTTCATAAAGGGCGCAAAGATAAGGAGAAGTCGATGGACCATGGGCGGTGGACCATAGCCGGACTTCTATTTTGGCCGGCTTCAGTTTCGGGAAGGGTGGAATAGACCAAAGAACCTGGACGATGGACTTTAATAGACCATGGATCATAGACGATGGTCCATAGACGGACTTTCTATTTTGACCGGCTTCAGTTTAGGGAAAGGTTGAATAGACCTAGAACCTGGACGTTGGACCATATCAGGACTTTCTATTTTGACCGGCTTCAGTTTAGGGGAAGACTGCAATGGAACATGGACTAGGGACGATAACCCAAAACCGGCCTTTCGATTTTGACTGGCTTTAGTTTAGGGGAAGGCTGGAATAGATAATATACCATGGACAATTTACCATAGCCGGACTTTCTATATAGACCAGCTTCAGTTTAGGAAAGACTGCAATGGAACATGGACCATGGACGATAACCCAAAACCGTCTTTTCAATTTCCACGACTTCAATTTCGGGAAAAGAGTGCCTTAAAGTGGGAGTAGGTAGGGAGTAGATAGGGAGGAGAAGGGAACAGTCCCTTGGACGATGAACCATGGACGATAGCTTTTTATTTACGCTGGAAGTCATCGGGCTTAAAGTGAATGAATCCGCAACCTGTAACCCGCAATGGGAAACTCGATACTCACAACCGACAACTCAGCATTGAAATTTCCCCCTTAACTTTGACCCATGCGTAAAACGCTCACCATTTTAGCCAACTCCCTCAGGCTGACTTTCGAAGAATTAAAAATTAATAAACTACGTACGGCACTTAGTCTTACGGGTGTGGCTTTTGGTATTTTCTGTATCATCGGTGTGCTGGCAACTGTAAACAGCCTTGAACGTAATATCCAGGACCAGGTAAAAAGCCTGGGAAGCAATACAATCTATATTGACAAATGGGAGTATGCAGGTGGGCCGGACAAACCCATGTGGAAATACCGTGCCCGTCCTAATATGAAATATGAAGAAGCGGCGATGGTGAAAGAACGTTCTGCCCTGGCTGAAGAAATTACATTTTTTATCCAGTCCGGCGGGTCCGCTTCACATATGAACGATGTGGTGCAGAACGTGGGTGTTTATGGTATCAGCGAAGCCCAGGCGGCCATCCAGCCCATCAATTTTTTAGCGGGCCGCTATTTTTCTTCCACAGAATTTGAAAATGGAAGGCAGTTAAGTATTATTGGTTTTACCGTAGCAGAAAGCCTGTTTGGCTCAGCGGAAAGAGCTTTGGGAAAACAGGTGGAAATAAAAGGCAGGAAGATCAAGGTGATCGGGGTAATACAGAAGGAAGGTAAAAGTTTTATCGGGTGGAATTATGATAACGCAGTGATGTTGCCTTACAAATTTTTCAGGCAGGTGTACGATGAAAGAATGACCAACCCGATCATCATCGTAAAAGGAAAAGATGGGGTGCCCCCGGAAAGTGTGCGGCAGGAGCTAACCGGTATTATGCGGCAGGTACGGCGGCTCAGCCCTACACAGGAAGATAATTTTTCTCTGAACAGCGTGGAGGCGATCAGCAAGGCCATTTCCAAATCCTTTGTCGTGATCAATATTGTTGGATCCATCATCGGCGGTATCAGCCTGATCGTGGGAATGTTTGGTATAGCCAATATCATGTTTGTTACAGTAAAAGAACGCACTTCGGTGATAGGCTTAAAAAAAGCCATAGGCGCGCGCAATCGCACTATCCTTTTTGAATTCCTCACAGAGGCCTCCCTGCTTTGTATCATGGGAGGGGCTTTCGGGCTTTTCTTTGTGTACCTCATGACCCTGGTGCTCTCCGGGCCATTAAATTTTCCTGTTTATATTTCTATCCCGATGCTGGGATTCACGTTGTTGCTTTGTATAGTAGTAGGGATCCTGGCGGGTATTATTCCTGCTTCCCAGGCTGCTAAAATGGACCCGGTGGTGGCGATCAGGAGTTAAAAACCCCCTCCAAACCCCCTCCGCCCCCTAAAGGGGGAACCTGGAAGTCTCAAATGAACTGAAGGTTAAGTAGCTATTGTTGTTTGAATTAACTTTGCTTCTTCAAAGCATTTAGACGGGCTATGGTCCATGGATCATCGACTATGGACCACTATCAATTATCCATTAATAAATTATCCATTTAACCATTGCCAACAATTCTCGCTATAGAATCTTCCTGTGATGACACTTCCGCAGCAGTGTGCCGGGACGGGATCATTCTTTCCAATATCATCGCTACACAAAAAGTGCACGAGCAATACGGCGGCGTGGTGCCCGAACTGGCCAGCAGGGCGCACATGCAAAATATTGTGCCTGTTGTGGAGGCTGCGATCTCAAAAGCCGCGATCAACATTGCTGATATAGACGCCGTAGCATTTACACAGGCGCCGGGTCTTATCGGAGCATTGCTGGTAGGCAGCCAATTTGCGAAGTCGATGGCGCTTGCCCTGGGTAAACCACTGATTGCGGTTCACCATATGCAGGCACATGTATTGGCTAACCTGGTCGATGATCCGAAACCCACTTTCCCGTTTTTATGTTTAACTGTCAGTGGCGGACATACGCAGATTGTGTTATGCAATTCGCCCTCGGATATGCGGGTATTGGGCGAGACGATTGACGATGCTGCCGGCGAGGCTTTTGACAAAAGTGCCAAACTGCTGGGCCTTCCCTACCCCGGCGGTCCGCTGATAGATAAATACGGCGCTTCCGGGAACAGGCATGCCTACAAGTTTCCGGAACCACAGATCCCCGGGCTCGATTTCAGTTTCTCCGGGCTCAAGACATCTTTCATGTATTTCCTCCAGAATGCGGGTGTGTCAAATGTTTACAAGGAAGAGTTTACCGCCACGGAAGCTGAAAAAAAAGAATTCATCAACAACAGCCTGGCGGACATTTGTGCGTCTATCCAGTACCGTATTGTAAGTATCCTGATCAACAAACTCAAAAAAGCCGCTATAGAAACCGGCATAAAAGAAATTTGTATTGCAGGAGGTGTGAGTGCCAACAGTGCCTTAAGAAAAGAACTATTGTTAACCGGGGAAAGACTGGGCTGGAAAACCTATATACCTGCTTTTGAATATTGCACGGACAATGCCGGCATGATCGCCATCACGGGTTATTACAAATACCTTAAGGGGGATTTTGCCGGGTTGGATGTTATCCCCAGTGCGAGGGCGGAGTGGAAGGATGGTCGATAGTCTATAGTCCATGGCCGGTTGTTTGGTTGGGGACATCTCACGAAGTCTTAACAGGCAATTGGAAATTGGCAATTAACATAAGGCAATCGGCAATAGGCAATTGGCAATTGAAAAATTGTAAGAATTTGTGTTTGGTATTTTATCAATAATATCTGGCGAGATAATGCCTTGAAATCTTGCATATTTAAAGTTTAATTCTTTTTGAACGATTGCTAATTGTTTCTGGAAATCATGGGATAAAATATTTGATGCAAATCCCAAATTGATCAATTCAAAGCAAACCATTTCAAATGGAGTAGATGTTGAAGCGTCCACAATAATATTATTACTTGGTAAAATTTCTAAATTTGATGACAAGTTAGCATGATCATGAAGATTATTAATAATATTTTCCAACTGTTTTGAAGCTTCCTTATGATCATCATCTGTAACCTTATAACTATAATCAAAATCACTACTCGAATTAGAATTAATACTAGATAAGTAATGTTTTCGATAATTTATAGGTGTTT
>JAKFCK010000663.1:0-2408 GCA_036676685.1 Chitinophagaceae bacterium
CTATGAAAAAATACTTTTTGAGACCGTCCATTGGTGTTGCACTAATTGCTACGTTTTTATCAGCGAAAAGTTTCAATACGCCCGCTTCGGTTTCCGCTCCTGCCATCGAAGCTGAGGAGATCATCCGGGACATTATTGAAGTTGTGGGGCTCAAACCCAATTTTGATGTGAAGGCGGCTAATATTCCCAATGCAGCAGCCATAACGTATAATGGTAAACGTTACATCGCTTATAATCCCGGTTTCATTACCAATCTGAATGTCAGGGCCGGGAATAAGTGGGCATCTGTCAGCATCCTTGCTCACGAGATCGGCCACCACCTGAATGGTCACACTTTACTCAACACCGGTAGTCAGCCGCACCTGGAACTGGAGGCAGATGAGTTTTCCGGGTTTGTGTTACAAAAAATGGGGGCCACCCTTGCACAAGCGCAGGTCGCCATGAAACTGGCAGCTAGTTATAAGCCCGGCCTAACACATCCGGGGCAGCAGGACCGTTTGTTGGCCATTGCTAAAGGCTGGCACAGGGCGACCGGTAATTTCGGTGATATGGCTAAATATAATAAGGCCACCTTCCCTTCTCCTTCCGGTATTCCCGGTGCACCGAATAATGTTGTTAGTGCTGGCGCGAAGACCCGTTCACGACCTGTCCTGCCGGGAAATATTCCGACACAACAACCGGTGCTTCAGAGCAGGAACATAGTTGCGCAGGTGAAATTCCCGGGTGACCGCACGGCTGCGTATTATGTGACAGACCAGTTTAATTTTGTGAAAGTAATGAACAGCCAGGTATACGTACTGGGAAAAATGCTGTTTACTAACAGTACCCAATATCCTTTTGTGATGAAGAACAGGGCGGGTACTTTGTTTGTAGACCGGAATGGAAGGATCTATACGGCTGCCCGGGAACTCGCAGGTTATTTAATAAAAGCCTGACGGTGTCTTGTGATTAACATTCCCCTGGCAATATCAACCGACTGCCGTTGGTCTTTCACAAGAACCGGCGGAATAAAATTTTCCCTGGCTGTACCATTGATATGTTGCAATTGCACACAGGGAAATGAAAAGCCTATATTGGTTTCCGGCATCCGGAAGGTATAGATCTCCCCTAAAAGGCCCGCCATTCTTGTGCCTATGATGCTTGCGCGCTGCATTCCGTGAAAGCCTACCGCCATGCCTTCCCCCATACTAGCCGTCCAGTATCCTACCAGGATCATTAAAGGTTTTTTATAAATTGTCCCCCTTGGTGAAACGAGCTCCAGGGTGGATCGCTTTATCCCTGTTTCTTTTTCTTCATTGCTGTAGATATGTTTTTGGTAAGGTTGCTCTTTATTCACAAACCTTCCCATAATCGCACGGGCAACTGTTGTATTGCCACCGCTGGGTGTTTCCCTCAGGTCAAGTATAACACCGATGGTATTCAACAGGCTATCCAGTGCCTGGTCAAAAGCTGGGATAAGGCCCGGATCACCCAGGGAGTTGTAGATTTTAATGTAACCGATGTTACCGGCTAATTTTTTGTGCATGACCAGGCGGCTTTGAGCTTCTTCAGTTTTGTTCCCGGCGGTATCGGGATAAAATATTTTTTCCTTCCCGTTTACGGTGGTGGTAATTACTCGTTTCCTGTCGTGCGTTCCGGCAAGAAGCATATTGGCTGCATATTCATACATCGTTTTACCAGGCCGAATCGCAGACCGGGGGAGAAAATCTTTTATTGCTTCCGGCATCGGGATGCCATTAAATTTTTCAACTGCCATGCCGGGAACCAGTCCACATTCTTCTGCATTAAAACCTTCTCTCAGTTCAGTGATTACGAACTTTTCTTCGATCCATGATAGTTTCAGGTCTGACCCCGAGGGGATAATTCTGTTTGAACCGGGTGTATTACTGTTGAGGAAAACATGGCCATTATAGAGTTCATTGTTCAGCTTTTCCAGGAAGTGAATAAAAACATTCGTGTCGGTGATGGTATCCGCCACCGGCTGGTAAAGGGCTTTTACTTTATCCCAATCTGTTTTTTGCGTATGAAAATAAGCAAAGTTGTCAGCGATCGTTTGCCAGTAGAATTCAAAATCTTTTTGATACCTGGTTTGTGCAGCCGCAGTGGATATACAAATTATGCACAGGAGAATAGGGGCCAGCGTTCTTTTCATATGCCCAAAATTAAGCTAAGAAATGAAGGAGCTGTTGAAATTTCAAATGGCCCTTGAAAAATGAAAAGGCAAATACGGGGATTTCACCGCAGACCTGGTGGCCCCAGGTCTGCGGTGCACAGAATTGTTACGTCCCCGGAAATGTAGCGGGATGGGTAGGGTGTGTAAATTTTTAGTGCAGGTGAACAGCCGCATTGGTAGGATTAAATACCCCGGCGGGGTTTTCGTACCATACCCAGGCATGCAGAAGCCATAA
>JAKFCK010000664.1:0-18463 GCA_036676685.1 Chitinophagaceae bacterium
GAAATGTGATCGGCAAGAACCTGCGTGGAGCGGCACTGGAAGCAAAGTTGGCGTCGGTGTTGAAGTAGGGGAGTGGGAAGAGAAGTAATGAGAATATAAAGTATATAAAGTAAGGGTCGGCAGGTTTCAAAACTGGTGACCCTTTATTTTTATTTTAGAGCCCGTTTGTACAACTGTACTGTATTTTCCAGGCCTAAATATATAGCGTCACAGATCAGAGCGTGGCCTATAGAGACTTCCAGCAAGCCCGGAATATTTTGGGAAAAAAAATGCAGGTTATGCAAGTCCAGGTCGTGGCCTGCATTAATACCAAGTCCCAGATCATTGGCTTTTTGCGCAGCCTTAATATAGGGGCTGATCGCGCCATGTTCATGTCCCTGTGCGTATTGGGAAGCAAACATTTCCGTGTATAATTCTATCCTGTCGGTGCCTGTTTGTTTTGCAGCTTCTACCATCGCAATATCGGGATCAACAAATATGGAAACCCTTATCCCCGCATTTTGAAATACCGGTATGATATCCCTTAGGTAACCGGCATGTTCTATTGTATTCCAGCCATGGTTACTGGTGATCTGGCCCAACGCGTCTGGCACCAATGTAACCTGCGTAGGTTTATTGTCCAGTACAAGTTTTACAAACTTGTCTTCTGTAGGGTTTCCCTCAATATTAAATTCAGTTGTGATGATCCTTTTAAGATCGTAAACATCCTGGTAACGGATGTGCCGTTCGTCAGGCCTTGGATGCACCGTGATGCCATCTGCGCCAAACCTTTCAATATCCATGGCAGATTGTACGAGGTTCGGGTTGTTATGCCCGCGGGAATTACGGAGTGTGGCCAGCTTATTAATATTTACCGAAAGTTTAGTCATGCTGTTGCTTTAACTGCGAAGATAACATGCCTGCTCAAAAGGGGCAGGAAAAACCGCCTGCAGATGCTGCAGGCGGCAGTTGAAAAATGGTTTTTAAATAGGACTATTCTCTTGGAAAGCCTGGCATAGCTTTTAGTTCCCTTATTTGTAGCGTGTGCCGCCTGCTGTGTCCTGCCAGGAACAATAATACCTGGTAGGTGTCCACCAGTCCCATGGGGGTGGATCCAAAATGATTCCGCAGGTCGTCCTTTGTACTTTTTATGTATTTGATGGCTGCTTTCCTTCTTTCCTTAAAAATAGCCAGTGAATTACTTGAGTTGCCCAGTTGGCCGGTAGGGCGGAAACCTTCCGCGGCCTGTGCTCTAAAACTACGGTCCGTCACCATTTTTTTGATGGCCTCATCATCATACTTTAATTCCGCTCTTTTCGCCGGGTTGGCGGGCTCTGACAGTGTGGTCATTGCCCAGTCGAATATATTTTTTTCAGAAAGGCTGATATGCTCCAAGCAATTGGATATACTCCATACGGAGTCGGCGGGTTTCCAGTTTAACTGGTTTTCGCTGAGTCCGCTTACTTCACGGACCAGGTCCTTTTCCGTTTCTTTAAAATAGTTAATGGCTGCTTTTCTTTCTTTTTTTGACAGTGAAGTGTCGGCTAAACTGAAGCTGAAGAACGCAAGTATACCCAACAGTATGAATAACTTTGACATTTTTTAATAATTTGGCAAGAACGACCGACAAATTACAATCCGTAAATTAATTTTCATAATCTTATTAATGATTATTTGGGAGAGTAAAAAAAATCCGGGATGGATTCAGGTCAGGGCAACTCCCTCTTTATATTTATGGGCAACAGCTAAACTTTTTACTCAAAAAGATAAATACAGAATGTGCCATTTAATCCACCAGCCTTGACCAAAACCTGGAGGAATTACCGGAAGACGGGATGCCCGCAATGCAGGAAATCCATAAAGTGATTAAAGTGAACCTGTCAAAAGGGTTTAAGGAGTAAATGACCCTTATTAATCCGAAAGGAATTTTACCAGGATTTTTAAACCGATGCAGCTCTAACACATATCCAATTTCCTATCCCAGGGTCAGCATACGCAGCAGTGAACCAGTCCAGCAGTTCTTTATTACTGTACACCCCCATATGATAAAATGAAAATAAATTTTTTCTGCTAAGCTTTACATATAAATGGCAAGGTAATCCGGGTTACAATGATGACCCGCAGGGTATTTACTGCGTGGCACTACATAGCTGACCATTCTATAATTGCTAAAATGCCCGCGGATGTATGGATAGCGGCATATGTTAAGGCACGAAAGAAAAAAGTCCCCCGTACTCTGCTGCCGGGTTAAAAGTTTTATTTTTCACTAAACCTCGAAAGCATAGCACAGATAATCTTTCGGACCCTAAGTTTTTCTGGAAATTTCCCAAATCTTTTGTATTTTTCTAATCCGCCTATACTGATCCCACACTTTCAATGTCCGCCCGTTTTCCTCTGTTTCGTAAGTGATTTTATTCTTTTCATTATATTAAATAAATTCATGAAACAGTCTTTACTAACCTTCTTATTATTTTGGGGAACAGCAGCTGCCTTTTCGCAGGTGACCCTTATTAATTCAAACCGGAGTCTTTCATTTATTTCTCCCCTGAATAATTCTAAATCAATTTTTGCTTCCAATACAGATAAGTTTCTTTGGGCGAGTGATGGCACTCTTGCGGGCACGATCCAGTTATCCGCGGATATTGATTATGTAGGCCACATCGGCCTGCTGGGTGGGAAATTTATATTTTCTGGCACTACGGCCGCAACGGGCACCGAACTTTTTATCACAGATGGCACAGCAGCGGGTACGATCCTGCTAAAAGATATCAATCCCGGTACAGAAGATTCCGATCCGGAGGCAGGTGGAGCGATTTTAAATGGTTACCTGTATTTCAGTGCAATCAGACCCGCAGAGGGGAGAGAATTGTGGAGGACCAACGCTACCGAAGCAGGTACTGATATCCTGAAAGATATTGTTCCCGGAACAGGCGCCAGCAACACGACGGGTTCATATCATATTGTATCCACAGGGAGTTATTTATTGTTCCAGGCTTTGGATGTGAACCTTGGTCTTGAGCTCTGGAAATCAGATGGTACAAATGCCGGTACAGCCTTGTTAAAAGATATCAACACAGGACCCGAAGGATCTGCCCCAAAATCGTTCACCGCACTGAACAATAACACCATACTGTTTACAGCTTCGACGGCTGCAAATGGAAGGGAAACATGGAAGACCGATGGCTCTGGTGCAGGGACGGTTTTGCTTAAAGACATCAACCCAGCCGGGAGCAGTATCCCCTTTTTTGGAGGAGAGTATTATTTTGTCTTCAACGGCAAAGCTTATTTTAATGCAACGGATGGCGTAAATGGTGATGAACTCTGGTGGACCGACGGCACCGAAGCCAATACCCTTTTGTTCAAGGAACTGGAACCAGGCCCTGAAGGATCACTTAACCTTATTTTTGATGTAGTGATCATGGGAAACAAATTCTTTTTTCCTTCCGGGAATTTCACCGGCTCACGTTATGAAATTATTGAGTCCAACGGTACTTCGGCAGGAACGGTATCTTTCAAAGATTTTACTGCAGGAGGAGAGTTGCCTTTTTTATTTCCCAACTACGATTATTTTGCCCAAAGTTTTAACCAGCCATTATTCGGGGGCGATAAATTCTTTTTTATAGCAGCCACGCCCGCAGAGGGACGGGAATTATGGATTTCAAACGGTACAACTCCGGGCACGCATATAGTAAAAGATATTAACCCCGGGCCTGCCCATGGAATAGATGAAGATAATATCTCTTATATCTATACTACAACCGACCTCTTTTTTCCTGCCACAAATGCCGTGAATGGAGTTGAACCCTGGAGGAGTAACGGCACATTGGCTGGCACCACAATGGTAGCCGATATTGTGAGCAATGCTGTTGGTAGTAATCCTGTTACTATCACACCTTTGCTGATCAGCGGAAGGGTAGTGTTCGAAGCAGATAACAAGGATAACATGGCGGAAACTGACCTTTACGCCGTTAACGGCCTTTTTGACCCCATAGTTGTGCCGGTTAAGCTGTTGGATTTTACAGTGATGCCTGAAGCCGGCGATGCTGCCTTGCAGTGGTATGTATCCCAGGAAATAAATTGTAAGGAGTACACGATTCAAAGAAGTGAAGACGGGAAGAATTTTGCGAATATCGGGCGGGTCCCTGCCATTGGCAATAGTGCAATTACGCTTACCTACTCATTTACAGATGCCGGTATTGTCAACAGTGGAAGAAAACTTGTTTACTACCGGTTAGTCATAACTGACTTAGACGGGCATACAGCAAATAGCAAGATCATTTCACTGAAAATGGATAAAAATGTGACATGGGATGCAACCCTGGTAACTAACCCGGTTGGGGATTTAATGCAGATCAACCTGGCAGGCGTGCGTGAAAACATACTCCTGACTATTTTTAATGCTTCCGGTAAAAAGATCAGCAGTTTAACCACGCCGGCCATCAGTGGCCAAATATCACTGTCGGTAGAAACTTTGCAGCGGGGAATATACTTGCTGCAGGTACAGGTAGGAACAGAAAGAAAAATAATAAAGTTTTTAAAATAGTACCAGGTGGTTTCGGCGCTTCCTGGTAGACCCTGCACAAATTATTCGGGAATCATATGGACATTCGGTCTACCGGAGTCCATATGTTATTCCCTATTTTTGCCGCATGACAGGAATAGAAAATGTGGTGATCAAAAAAGCCATTGTCCATAAAGTTGGAAACCCCTCCCGCGGCGAAGAACTTAAGTTATCCGCCAATAAACTTACCCTTAATGATAAAATTGTGGAAAAGATGTTGCTCAAATATTTTTTGGGTAGTATCAATGAAAATGAACTACATAGTTTCACTCATTTATCAGATATCAGGTTGAACGAAGTGTACACTTATATTTCTGATATTTTTAAAAATGAAGATGGTTTTGATCAGCAATCAAATAACCTGGCACAGTTCCTCTACAGTAAGTCCACGCATGTTAAAGTAAAGGAAGGAGAATTGTGCGTGATGTTGTTGGATGAAGTGCCTTTTGAAAATGATTTTGTACCAGCGTTGGGTATATTCAAATCGGAGAATAAAGAAAGTTTTCTCAAAGTTTTCCAGCATGGGGAAAGCCTGGAAATTATTTCGGAAGATGGCATCAATATCAACAAACCGGATAAAGCATGCCTGGTTTTTAAATCCGCTGCTTCAGAAGGTTACAGGGTATGCGTGATAGACCATACCAATAAACAGCAGGAAGCCCAATACTGGATCAATGATTTCCTGCAGGTGCAGCCCATTGCCAATGATTACCACCACACAGACAAATATCTTTCGTTATGCAAGCAGTTTGTTACAACTGAATATGCCAATAAATTTGAAGTAGAAAAATCTGACCAGCTGGAAATGCTGAATAAGAGTATGGATTACTTTAAGACCCATGACCAGTTTAACCTGGAGGAATTTACCGGGGAAGTGATCCATCATCCCGAGGTTGTAGACAGTTTTATCCTGTACAAAAAGAATTTTGAAACTTCCCGGAATTACGAGATCGGGGACGAATTTGATATCAATATATCGGCGGTAAAAAAACAGCAAAAGCTTTTTAAGTCTGTGCTGAAACTCGATAAAAACTTTCATATATATATCCATGGCCGCAGGGACCTTATAGAAAAAGGGGTCGACGAAAAAAGCGGTAAGAAATTTTATAAGATTTATTTTGAGGAAGAGAGTTGAGAAGAAATTATAAATTATGAATTATGAATTGTGAGGGGTGAGTGGTGGGTAGCCATCAGGGGTAATGGCGAAAATAAGGAGTTATGGCAAGCACGAAATCAACGTTAAACGTTAAAGGCACTCTGAACCTTGAACTACTTCCCCTACTTTTTTGCCAGCGGATATTTTTCCACCAGGTTTTTTACCGGTTTAAGCGATTGCAGGTAAGCAAAGATGGCCGAGAGATCATCATTGGTCATTTTTGCAAATTCACTCCACGGCATATAGGAATTCTGATCTTTTGGATCAAAAAGATAATTGCCTTTTTCGCGGTAGGTTTTAAACTTATTCAAAAACCTTTCTTCGGTCCATGTACCCAGTCCGGTTGCAGAATCAGGAGTTAAGTTTGCACTCTGCACAGTAAACGCCGGCGTATTGAACCTGAATCCCCCCGTGAAAGGTTCGCCTGGCACGCCTTTTTCATTCATGGGGGTGTGACAGTGTATACAACTGGCCATGGTGACCAGGTATTTACCGTATGCAACTTTATCCGCCGGCGAAGGCGCTACATTTTGATCTATAGTGTTTGGCATGGCAACATAAAAAGCGCTGATTGGTCCCATGAGTTGCCGGGCAGGTATTTTGTTTTCTATAGGCGGCAGGGTACGAATGTAGGCTACAATGTCCAGTAGGTCCCGTTTGGCTAGTTTGCTAAAATTATCATATGGCATAAGCGGGAACAGAGAATCTCCATTCCTGCTGATACCTTGCGTAATAGCCCTCAACACTTCTGCATCTGTCCAGCTGCCAATTCCGGTAGCCGTATCTGAAGTTATATTTCTTGCATAAACAGTTCCGGGCAGAATGAAAAGCTTTTGATCAAACATGTGGCCGCCCATGCCCTCGGTACCTTTGCGTATAGGGCCCGAAAAAAACTCGAACTGGCGCTGGCTATGGCAGTCCAGGCAGCCGGCTATGGTTACCAGGTACTCCCCATGTTCTGCATCGCCCTTTGATTGGCCTGGTGAATTTTTAACGGTTTCTTTTTTACTGTCTTTATCCCCGCTGCAGGAAAAATAAAGGACTGCAAACAACAAGGCACAAGTTAAAGTCAGCCTTAATACCGATGAATTGTTCATGGTTTTATAATTATGGGTCATCAATGAGAAATATCCCTGGCAAAAGCTGGCAGGAGTAATAAGTTTCCGGGGTAGCCGGGTAAGTTCAATGAATGCGACAGTGCTGGTTTTTCAAATGGAAAAGAGAAATTTTGGGAAATGAAAATAAAAGTAGAAAAGCAGCGCTACAAAAACAAGTACATTTTTATTAAGAGGTATATCGCGTTGTGCCGGAAAAAAATGCCCGCGGTATGAACAACAAACTAAAGCTGTATTTTTAACGGAAGAAATCAGTGATCAATCATTTCATAACTTAAAAATGACAAAGACAATTACAGGTTATCACCTGGGCGACAGGCTGGATCTGAAGGAATTAAAAAATAACCTGTCGTATACCTGTATTTATGCTGATCCTACGGAATTAATGTACGAAGCCGATGGTGGTTCTTATATTGGGATATTTGACTATGGCAGTGTCGTGTTTTTCGGCGTGGATAACAGCGTGCAAACCAATATCATTAGTGCGGTACGAACCATATTAAAATTGGAGAGTGTTGAATTAACGCGGGAAGACTTTGACGTGGAGATAGATCCGCAAGCCTCTTACAAGGTAATTTTTGACCGGCTTATCATCAAGGCAATAACTATAGACATAGCGAAGATCATTATGCTCAACATTGCTCAGTCTGTAGCGCTCGATTATTACATGGACCAGGCCAGTATCCTGTTAAAACAAACCCAGCAGTTCAGCCGGGAACTGGAGGAAAAGGGGAAATTTTCTATCAAGGGAAAAAGACTCCTGAAATACCTGGGCAGGATGCTTAACCTTAAAAACAAGATTGCTCAAAACATTTATATTTTTGACAGTCCCAATCTTACCTGGAACGATGAATACCTTAACGTGATCCACACCGATCTTGGTCGTGAGCTGGATATTAAGCTAAGGCACAGCAGCCTCCAGGAAAGTCTAAGTACCGTAAGGGAAAACCTAGAGATACTAAAAGACATCAACCAGCACTCTCATAGCAGTACCCTGGAGCTGATCGTGATCGCACTTATCGCAGTGGAAATAGTAAACCTGATTATAGATAAGCTGCTTTAGTGGGTAAGCATCACTTTTAATGTCGTGGGCATACAGCCCCGTCTATTTCACCGGTAAGAGTTTAAAGATATAGCCCGGGTTCTCTACCGCCACATAAATATAACCGTCCGGTGCCATCCGTACATCCCGGAGCCTGCCAATGTTCTTCAGCAATAATTCTTCGCCCGTTATCTTGCCGTCTTTTATTATGCACCGGTTCAGGTAATTGAACCGAAGAGAGCCAACGAGGAGGTCTCCTTTCCAGGCTTTGTACCTGTTGCCTTCCACAAAGGTCATCCCGCTGGGGGCGATCGAAGGGATCCAGTAAAGCAATGGCTGTTCCATGCCGGGCAGGGCAGTTTTATCGGTCATGATCTTGCCGTTGTAATTAATGCCATAGGAAATTGCGGGCCAGCCATAATTTTTTCCAGGCTCCACGATATTCACCTCGTCGCCTCCCCGCGGCCCATGTTCCGTTTCCCATAACTCTCCCGTTACCGGGTGGAGGGTAAGGCTTTGTGGGTTACGATGGCCGAAAGAATAAATAGAGGGTTTTGCACCGGCAATGTTCACAAAAGGGTTATCAGCAGGGATGCTGCCATCATCTTTTACCCGGTGGATCTTGCCAAGGTCGTTTGATGTGGTTTGCGGATTTTGTTTTTCATTTCCCCTTTCCCCTACGGAAAAATAAAGGAGGCCATCCCGGCCGAATACCATTCTGGACCCGTAATGATGACGGGTGCGGGAATAGGGTAATGCTTCAAATATGATCTGCTGATCGGTTAGGCGGTCAGTTTCCAGTTTTGCCCGCATGATCGCCGTGGTAGCGAGAATCGTGGTGCCCTCTTTTTTCACAGCGGAGTAGGAAATATAGATCAGTTTGTTTTTCTTGAAATCCGGATGTAAGATCACATCCATAAGTCCTCCCTGGCCTTCGTTATGTACGGCGGGGGTTCCGCTGATCACCTGTTTGGACCTGTCTTTTTTCACCCGGAAAAGCCTTCCCGCTTTTTCTGTCACCAGCATTTCATTACCCGGTAAAAATGCCAGGCTCCAGCAACTTTCCACTCCCCGGAAAATGGTGTCGAGTTTTATTTTCTGGTTCTCCGACACAAATAGGTTCACTTTTTTTTCATTCTTCTCAAAGTCATAACGTTCCCGGTTTTTTATGCCCTCGATGATATAGTCGGCCAGGGCATAAATTTCCTTATCGTCAAAAGCAGAATCGTAGGCAGGCATACCGCCATCATCGTAGCCATATTTGATCCCTTTGAACAGGTCTTCCCGGCTACTTCCGTATTTCCATTTTCGGTCAACAAAGGCATCCATTTTTTCACCATGGCACCCACCGCAAAAGTTTTTGTACATAACTTCCACGTTGCCGGAATCTGCTATATTTTTTGTTACGACCTGCCTCACAACAGGGGTAGATATTTCCTTTTCTTTTCCATTGAAGTTTACTCCGGTGGCACATATGGCTGCCGCGACCAGGGAATAAGTTATTGTCTTTAGCATAATATTTATACGTAATATAGTAAAGTAAGTATCCGCCAGGGGCGGTGAACATTTGTTTATTAATAAAGCACTTATTTCAAATTATACATTCCCGGGCATATTGGCCTGGTCTTCCACGAAAACGTTTGCACCACCCGAACATCAGTTTTAGTACGAGACCCTGTTTTATTCTTCTTGTCTTACTTCCTTACCACCGATCAGTTCCGCTACAAGCGAGGTCCATCCTGTCTGGTGACTTGCTCCCAATCCCGCTCCTGTATCGCCATGAAAATATTCATAAAATAACACCAGGTTTTCATTGCCTGGTTTTTTGTAGAACCAATTGTACTCACCGTACAATTTACGTTCATCAGCGTCGTCTTTTGCAAAGAGGCTCACCACTCTTTTCGCCAGGAGGTTCGATACCTCCACCAGGTTTAAGAATTTTCCAGAACCAACCGGGCACTCAACGGTTAAGTTATTACCATAGAATTCTCCATATTTGCGTATAGACCGGATAATAAGGTAATTGATAGGCATCCACACCGGGCCGCGCCAGTTACTATTACCACCAAAAAGATTGCTCGTGGAATCACCAGGATCGTATTCAATTGTATAAGTCTCCCCGTCTATAATCACAGAGTATGGGTTGGCTTCATGGTATTTGGATAGTGCCCTGATGCCTCCGCCTGATAAAAATTCTGCTTCGTGTAACAACCTTTTCAGTAAAAATATGAGCCTTTCTTTTTGCACGAGGGAGATCAGTGTGGCTTCGCCATCACCGCGGTCTTCATTTGGCCAGAAGCGCTTATTTTTCTTCCGGTATTTTTCAAACCAGTCTATCCGCTTTTTAAAATCAGGCAATTTGTCCATCAACTCCTGGTCGATGGTGCTCACCGCAAATAAGCTGGTGAGGCCTACGATACTTTGGATCCTGAGTGGCAAAGGGTCTGCACCTGCAATACATAAGGTGTCATAAAAAAATTTGTCTTCATCGTTCCACATAGCGTGGCTGTTCAGCGATTCCGCGATCAAAACAAAATGTTCAAAGAATTTTGTTGCAGAGTCTTCAAATGCGATATCATGGCGCGAGATCTCCAGCGCCATATCCATCATGTTCAGGGCGTACATGCCCATCCAGCTGGTACAATCAGCCTGCTCCAGCTGCATGCCCGTGGTGAAATGGTGGCTCCTGTTAAATACGCCGATATTATCCAGCCCAAGGAAGCCGCCTTCAAAAATGTTATTGCCATTCCTGTCTTTCCGGTTGATCCACCAGGTGAAATTGATCAGCAGTTTTTGAAATACGCGTTTAAGAAAAACCACGTCCCCTGCACCATAGGTTTCTTTTTCCACGCGGTAGATTTCCATAGCTGCCCAGGCCTGCACAGGCGGGTTCACGTCGCTGAAGTTCCATTCATATGCAGGTAGCTGCCCATCAGGTTTCATGTACCACTCCCGCATGATGAGCTGCAGCTGGTGTTTGGCAAACACCACATCAACCATGGCAAGGGAGATACAATGGAATGCAAGATCCCATGCGGCATACCAGGGATATTCCCATTTATCGGGCATAGCAATGATATCCTGGTTCTTTAAGTGCGTCCAGTCTTTATTCCTACCGTTTTTTTTGCCGTCATTCACTGCTGTCAGTCCATCACTCGTAGTGAGCCAGCGCTCCACATCAAAGTGATAAAACTGCTTGCTCCAAAGCAAGCCTGCAAGTGCTTTTCGTTGTATGTTTTTCAGATCCACCGAAATATGGCCGGGAAGTATCACGTTGTAGAAATCATCTGCCTCCTGTTTTCTTACTGCAAAAACATTTTCGAATCCCTTTGAGAAAGGTTTATCATCTGCCCGGTTGGTAAGCCTGCAGTAGATGGTTCTTGTCTCCCCGGCTGCCAGGGTCAACTCATAGACCGGTGAAAATTTAGTGCCCTGCTTCACGGTTCTCAGTTTCGTTTTATTTACGTCATTAATAATGGCATCATGAAAAGCATCTTTGGTAAACACGGTTTTTGCATATGCATTATCTACCTTATGAAAATTGGTTTCATTTTCTGTAAAAAGCCTGTCATCTGGTGTTTGAAAGTAAAAAAAGTAATCGCCTATTCGGTGATGTTTGGCCAATACCGAATTTTTGCCGCTCAAACGGAGCATGGGTTTTTCTTTGTCGGGTGTGTATACCCACCGGTTGTAAAACCATAAGGTGGGTAATACAGTTATCGGCGCTTCCACGGAATTGCGATTAGTGATGTCGATCCTGATATAGATATCCGTGGGATTTTGTTTGGCGTAGGTAACTTTTACGTCAAAATATTCATCTTTATCAAATACACCTGTATCTAAAATTTCATATTCAGGTTCCTGCTTGCTACGGCTGCGGTTAGTATTGATCAAGTCCTGGTAGGGGAACTCATTTTGCGGGTATTTGTACAGGTATTCCATGTAATAGTGGGTCGGAATATTGTCCTGGTAATAGTACAGTTCCTTCACATCCTCTCCATGATTGCCATCATAATTGCCCACACCAAACAGGCGTTCCTTTAAAATGTGATCCTTGCCATTCCATAAGGCAACAGCAAAACATAAATTCTGGAAATAGTCAGAAATTCCTGCAATACCATCCTCTCCCCAGCGGTATGCCCGGTAATGGGACTGGTTGAAGGGGAGATAACCCCACGCATCCCCGTGTGGACCATAGTCCTCCCTTACGGTACCCCATTGACGTTCGCTAAGGTAGGGGCCCCACTGTTCCAGGGGGATGGCTTTTTTGTTATTGGCTTTTATTCGCTGGTGTTCTGCTGTCATGATAATCGTTTAAAAAAGATTGTTGCCAAAGCCTCCTAAAACCAGGCAACCCGTTGTACATTCATGACAAACAATTTTAGATAAAATTAAGAGATATAAAAATAGGCATTTTAAGGATGTAGGGGCCAGCCTTGCTAAAATATGTTCCAACCCAACGAGTGTGTTGATTTTCATGCCCTCTACTCAAACTTCACGGGTCAATGCCTGCCGGCGAAACTGATCGGTCAATGGCTGGCAGGAAAGAACGGAAAGGTTTATTGACTGGTGATACATGTTTGTCTATTTTTGCCTGTGCTGTTGATCACAAGTGGGGAACAAGCATAGTAAAAAAGAAATAAGAAAAAGTTTGAAAATGGCCACAAAAAACAGCCAGGGAGAATTATGGGGCACTGCACCTGAAGACTGGGCGCTTTACCTGGAAACGACTTTTATTCCTGTGTATAAGAAGGTCATCAATAAGTGCAGGCTGTCGGCTGGCAGCGCGGTGCTGGATATAGGCTGCGGATCCGGCCTGTTCATAAAAATGGCGGAAGCAAAAGAGGCCGGAATTACCGGTATCGATCTATCGGATGCCTTACTAAATATTGCGAGGGAGCGGAACCCGTTCGCAACACTGCTGAACCAGGATATGGCGTCTTTACCCTTTAAAGACCAAAGCTTTGATCTTGTTACAGGATTTAATTCTTTGCAATATGCCGTGGATATCATGAAGGTGCTAAAAGAAATTCACCGGGTGCTCAAGGCTGATGGAAAGCTGGTGATCGGCATTTGGGGATCGCCCTCGGAATGCGAGTCGCTGAAAGTTTTGTCATCCATAGCTTCCCTGCTGCCTGACCCTGAGCCGGGCAGCCCGGGTCCGCTAGCGCTTTCTGAGGAGGGAAAAGTGGAACGCCTGCTACAGGCTGCGGGTTATATCATCACCGATAACAGCACCATTGAGTGCCCATGGAATTTCTCAACCCTGGAAAATGCGGTTAAAGGAATTTTATCCGCCGGCCCATCGGCAGAAGCAATACATTATGCCGGAATAGACAAGGTAAAAGAAAAACTGGTACAAACGCTGGAACCGTTTAACATCTGTGATGAGATATACATCCTCGAAAATGTATTTCATTATTATATTGCCGGAAAGGCATGAAAATAAAATCTTCGCGCGGGCACGTGACGAAAAAAAGACCTTCAACAAAAATTATGCATCATAGATCCATTTTTTAAACGGCGCACAATTTTCCTGGCTTATTATAATGGTATGCTGAATTTCCGGGATACTAAGATCCAGTAGCATTTTCACTTTGTCAAATGACTTAAAGCCCTTAATAAAGTTAATGTTGATGATGTATTGCCTGTTAGCCCTGAAGAAGCGGGTGTTGTCCAGTATTTCTTCCAGTTCAGTAAGGGTTTTTTCGGCAGTGTATTTTTTACCGCCGGTATCCACTACAAATACCATTTTGTTTTCAGTATAGAAGAGTACGACGTCATCAAGCTTGAGCGAGATGTGCAGCATACCTTTCCTTACCACTAACCGGTTCTTTTTTCTCAGGTCATATTGTTTTACAAAACGGTGCAGGGTTGGTTGGTGACCGGCAAAATGCCTTTCAAACATTTCATACTTAGCCAGGGCTTTTTTGAGCTCATCCTTTTCAATAGGTTTCAGCAGGTAATCGATACCGTTACTTGCAAATGCATTCATCATGAAATCATCATAAGCTGTAGTGAAAATTACCGGTGTTTTAATTTCGATCTCCCTGAAGATCTCAAAGGACAAGCCATCAGGCAGCTGCACATCGCTAAAAATAAGATCGATGGGAGGTCCGTCAGCGAGGTAGGCTATGCTCTCGGCTATTGTACCCGGCATGGCTTCCACCTGCACCCTGTCTGTAATTTCATACAGTGTGTGGGCAAGGTTGTGGGCGGCAGGTTTTTCATCTTCAATAATAATTACTTTGGTCATGGCTTACTTTTTCACTTTGGTGAATCAATGGAAGTTTTACAGTGAAGTTGTCGCTGTTATTTTCTATGATAATTTCTTTTTGACAAATCAGCCTGAATCGGAGGCTAAGATTTTTTAGTCCCGTGTTGGTGGAATTGTGCGGGTAAGACTTTAGCCTGATGGTATTGCTGATCTTTAGGTATTCGCCATTCACACCGATCACGATGTCCAGCGGATCTTTAGCAGAAAATTGGTTGTGTTTGATGGCATTCTCAATAAGGATCTGCATCGCACAGGGGGGGATCATAACCGACCGGAGATTTTCGCCCAGGGCTAGTTGCAGGCGGACATTTTTATCGTACCGGATTTCCAGAAGGAAAAAATAACTCTCAATAAATGCCAGTTCATCTTCCAGAGGGATCAGTTTCCTGTTTTTGTTCAGTAAGAAATATTTATACACCTGTGCCAGGTGGTTATTGAATAAATGTGCCTGTTGTGGATTATTTAAAATGAGGTAATTCATCGCATTTAGGGAATTGAAGATAAAATGCGGATCCATTTCATTGGTGAGTGCTGTGAGTTCAGCCTGTGTAAGTTCCCTGTCCATTTGTTTCACCAGCATCGAATCCTGTTCTCTTTCTTTGCTGAGAAAGAGTATTTCATACATCAGGGTGAATACGATTACTGCAAGCACACAAATGGCCACGAACTTATAAAAACTGTTCCAGTCAAAAATTTCTTTTGAAAACCTATACCAGCTCAGGCCCGCCAGGCCACCGATGGCTACTCCATACATACCATTAGCCGACACTACAGCAATGATCTTGGCGAGCGGATTAGACATCCCTGTGAATAAGGGGCGTAATTTGTTGTGCACCCATGAACTACCGGTCCAGATGCTGAATGAAACAAAAATAAAAAAGAGGTGAACCAAAATAATTTCAAAACGGCTATACAGCGCGTATTCAATAATTCCAGATATATACGGGATCAAGATCCCCAGGAAGGGGATGCCTGCTAACCGCATATAGAGATCTCTGACCATAATGCAAAGGGTTAATAAAAATAATGTAGTGCATCGCCGGTGAATTTCAAGTGGTCAGGCCATACTCTTACGACATCAGCCGGGGGGTTTTCGCTGTCCCTCTATCAAAAATTTCTTTTTTCGGAAATTATCCTGTTTAAGCGGTAAAGGCTTGTCATAGAAAACTATCGTTGCGCCGGTTTTTTTATTGTTTCGTGTTTTCCTTTCTTAGCAGGGCAAACCCACGACCCGGATGACATACCTTGTCTGCCGGCAATGACGTGACCAGTGGTTTATCTGAAGGCCTGGGGGCCTCCTTTTTATTGCAGGAATTTGCCGAAAATGATCAACAGTTTTATACCACCCTCTATGGCAGGTCTACACCCCTGGATGCGTTGTATATCCTGAACCATTGTTCGGTGGTCATGTGCACATCCAATGCATCGGTAGCATACTTTATTCTTTCCGGTTTACCTGTTCCCACTACCGGTATAATAGATACAGGGTGCTTCAACAGCCAGCTATAAATAATTTTCTCGGGTACCTCTATACTTAATTCTTCTGCTACTTCCCTGATCACTTTAAATAATCTTTGGCCCTTTTCATTCAGCGGGTTTACCAATTTACCTCCGCCTAATGGAGACCATGCCATAGGTTTTATCTTTTGCTCCAGGAAGTGATCCATGTTTCCATTGTCAAAATGTTCCAGGCAATAAGGAGAAATCTCCACCTGGTTAGTAACAAGTGGCAGATCCAGGTGTGCAGCCAACATCCTGTGCTGGTCCGGTGAAAAGTTTGATACTCCAAAAAATAGCACCTTGCCACTTTTATGCAGGTGATCAAAGGCTTTGGCAACTTCCCCAGGATCAAAAAAGGGAGAGGGGCGATGCAACAACAGGAGATCGATGTGACTTGTTTTTAAATTCACCAAGGATCTTTCAGCAGCGTTCACGATGTGCTCATAGCTGTAATCATAATATTTTATTTTCTGTAGGGGATTTTTATCAGACTTTAACCGGATACCACATTTTGTAATGAGCTGCATGTCCTGGCGTAATTTCTTTTTCCCCGCCACCGCTTCACCAAAAATTTGTTCGCAGCTGTAGTTGCCATAAATATCCGCATGGTCAAAGCTGGTTACGCCCATTTCCATAGCTTGCTCTATCAATTTCAATAATTGCTGCCGGGAAAGATTCCATTCCGCTAATCTCCAATGGCCATGCACTATACGGGAGAGTTTAAGTCCCCTGGTTAATTTTATTTTGTTGTTTTTAGTTGCTGTCGCCATCCAGGTATTTTTTAGTATTGCCCGTTTAAAATTCTTTTATAATGTTTCTTTTAACCATTTGTAAAATTCTTTTTGCCAAACCTGTGCATTTTGTGCCTGGAGTACCCAGTGGTTTTCTTCCGGCATCACTACTAGTTTACTTTTGATGCCTTTTAATTGTGCCGCCTGGAAAGCCTGCAAACCCTGTTCCAACGGCACACGATAATCTTTTGCGCCATGAAAAATCAGGATTGGTGTGTCCCACCTGCTTACAAAATTACTCGGCGAAAATTGCGAATATGATTTTTGTGCAGCATCATTTTTTGTATCCCAATAAGGCCCTCCATAATCCCAGTCCGGGAACCACAGTTCCTCGGTAGAACCGTACATGCTCCGGAAATCAAAAATACCATCATGGGCAATAAATGTTTTAAAACGTTTGTTGTGCATCCCAGCCAGCATAAAGGCGCTATAGCCGCCATAACTGGCACCAACGCAGCCCAGCCTGCTTTTGTTCACGAAGGGTTCTTTACTTATTGCATCAATCGCACTGAGGTAATCCTGCATCACAATCCCGCCGTGGTCCTTACTTACCTGTTCGTTCCATTTAGTACCATGCCCGGGCATTCCCCTGCGGTTGGGCGCTACTACTATGTAGCCATTGGCTGCCATCAGGGATAAATTCCAGCGGAAGGAATAAAATTGTGTTAACGGGCTTTGTGGCCCGCCCTGGCAATACAGCAAGGCAGGGTATTTTTTCGTTTTGTCGAAACCGGGTGGATAGATTATCCACACCAACATATTTTTACCATCTACAGTTTTTACAAAACGTCGTTCAGTTGTGCTTGGCGTGATTGTAGCATATGCTTCATCATTTACATGTGTGAGCTGTGTCATGCCCCCCGTATTAAGATCTACGGTATATAATTCTGCGGCGTGATTCATGTCCGTGCGGCTTACCACCAGGGTATTGGCGCTTTGCCCGGTAATACCGTTGATGTCAAAATCTCCTTTTGTAATTTGAGTAATAACAGGCATCATCTTCGTCCTGCCGGGATAGGTTACACTGAACAACTGCAACGTGCCGTTGATCGGGGCGATGAAAAAAATACTTTTTCCATCTTCGCTCCACTTGTAGCCTTCTACGTGTATGTAATCACGGTGCCCCGTAAGATTTATTTTTGCGCTGCCATCAATTACTACCAGGTCCTGTTTATCAGATTCATACCCGTCCCGTTTCATTTGCATCCAGGCCATCTGCCCGTTTTTGTTAAACGACGGCTGCAGGTCGTAACCTTTGTTATCTGCAGTGAGATTGGTAGTACTGCCTGTTGCGAGGTCGTAAGCATACAAGTCTGTATTCGTGCTAACGGCATAGGCCGTCCCAAATTTTTTCTTTGAAGCATACACTACTTTTTTCCCATCGTTGCTCCATACAAAATCTTCATCTCCGCCATCGGGTTTTAAAGGGCAATCGTATGGCTCACCAGCCATGATGTCTTTCTTAGTACCGCCGGTTACGTCCGTTATCATCACGTGGCCGTATTTACCATCTTCCCATTCGTCCCAGTGCCGGTAATTCAATTGATCGTAAATAAGCACATTGCTTTTCGACAGTGCGGGATAAAAGTCTGATCCTGTTACCTTCTTTACTTTTACTTCATCACTGCTCAGCATGTATTTTCCGTCGGGTGAAGTTTTACTGTTTTGTAACAGGCTGTCTGCACTGCTTACCAGTACTGCATTGCCACCACCGATCGGTACCACGTATGTTTTGCTGTTGCTTTTATTGTCGTCCACGCTTGGAGTGCTTACATTGTAAACAACAAATTTCCCGTCCTTTGAAATTCCCTTGCCGCTTTCCCGCCCGAATTTCCAGAGTTGTTCAGCGGTTAGGAGATTTTGGCTACTGGCACTGGATACAGATACCACCAGGATTGCCATACAGAATAATCTATGCATATGATGAAATTTAAGAAAAACTAATGTACTACTATTGCGCTGAAGTATGATTATGCATATTATATAGTTTTGAAGGTATTTCCTTCCTGGTAAGTATAGCGTGGGATTTCGAATATCGAATT
>JAKFCK010000665.1:0-8118 GCA_036676685.1 Chitinophagaceae bacterium
TTAAAACTCCGCAAGTTAAAATCATCTGCCTGTGTAGAACTGTAATACAGTGTGATGCTGTTGTTCTCCTGTCTTTCAATGTTGTTGATCGCATTGGCAGATAGCCCGGAGCTGTCTTTAGGATTATAGCGAATGGTTTTGAAACCCCGTCCATCATAACGGCTGAAGCCATCCAATGTGGCGAGCCATATGAAACCATCATCATCCTGAATTATACCACTAATGAAACTCTGCGGCAAGCCCTGTTCTACCCCAAAATGTTGTTGGTTGGTAAACAGCCGCTGTTGTGCACAGGCTACCTGCGCTATCATGATAAAAAATGTTAGCTGGAATATGTAAATTAAATAAACCAGCGCAAGGGCAGGAGCATTTTGGTTCAAGGCAGTTATTATTTGTTCCTAATCCGGCAGGTTGATTCCAGTTGAGGATTTTCTCAGCAGGTAAGGAGCGTTTATCGTTAAGTTTCAGGAAACCTGACATTATATTTAATGAAGATACGTGTTCCTGCACTAACGTCAACGAATAGGGTTAGGTGAGGGAGTGCAACAGGATGCCAGGCAACCAGGGGACACTCTTTTCCCGATGAGGATTACACTCAAATATGTAGTTAATAAGACTTTGTCCTTGGTGGCCGCTTACCAAAAGAAAAACCCACTCCTTTCGAAGTGGGTCTCATTATCCATTAATTAATTATCAATTATTAATTAATACCTGTACATCTCAGCCTTAAACGGACCTTCTTTAGGTATGCCGAGGTATTCAGATTGAGCGGGAGTTAATTCGTCCAATACAACACCAATTTTACCAAGGTGAAGACGGGCTACTTTTTCGTCCAGGTGTTTTGGTAACACGTAAACTTTGTTTTCGTACTTATCGCTGTTTGTCCACAATTCAATCTGGGCAAGTGTTTGGTTTGTAAAGCTGTTGCTCATTACAAAACTTGGATGGCCTGTAGCACAACCCAGGTTTACCAGGCGGCCTTCAGCTAATACGATCACATCTTTTCCTTCGATAGTGTAAAGGTCAACTTGTGGTTTGATGGTATTTTTTGTGGTACCATATGCACTGTTCAACCATGCCATATCAATTTCAATATCAAAGTGGCCGATGTTACAAACGATGGCTTTATCTTTCATCACGCGGAAATGTTCTTCCGTGATAAGATCACGGCAACCCGATGCTGTAACGATGATATCAGCTTCTTTCACTGCATCGATCATTTTCTTCACTTCAAAACCGTCCATTGCTGCCTGGAGTGCACAGATAGGATCTATCTCTGTAACAATAACACGTGCACCAGCACCACGTAAGCTCGCTGCACTTCCTTTTCCTACATCACCATAACCACCCACTACTGCAACTTTACCAGCCATCATTACATCTGTTGCACGACGGATAGCATCTACCAGGCTTTCCTGGCAACCGTATTTGTTATCAAATTTTGATTTGGTAACAGAATCGTTTACGTTGATAGCAGGGATCGGTAAAGTACCGGCAGCCATTCTTTCATACAAACGGTGAACACCTGTAGTGGTTTCTTCGCTCAGGCCTTTGATGCCGGAGATCAGTTCAGGGTATTTATCAAAAACCATGTTAGTCAAATCACCACCATCATCCAGGATCATATTTAAAGGTTTGTCTGCGCTGCCAAAGAACAGTGTTTGTTCAATGCACCAGTCAGATTCTTCCTGTGTTTGTTCTTTCCATGCATATACACCTATTCCAGCAGCCGCAATAGCTGCAGCAGCCTGGTCCTGTGTGCTGAAAATGTTACATGAACTCCATTTAACCTCGGCGCCTAACGCGATCAGTGTTTCAATTAACACGGCGGTTTGAATGGTCATGTGAAGGCAACCAGCAATGCGGGCTCCTTTTAAAGGCTGACTGGCTCCGTATTCGGCACGAAGGCTCATCAATCCCGGCATTTCTGCTTCTGCAAGCATGATCTCTTTGCGACCCCAGGCTGCGAGGCTGATATCTTTTACTTTGTACGCCAGGCTAAAATCAATGGCGCTTAATGTTGATGTGGACATATTGATTAATTTAAGACGCAAAGCTACAAAGTGTAGGATAATATTCTACACCCTTATTTAAATTTGGGGGATAATTCTTTAAAAACTATATTTATTGGAAAATATACCTGTTTAGGATGAAAAAAGCGGAGCAAAAAGAACAAACATCTACCGGCCCGGTTGCATTGGACAAAAATGACCTGGCCATATTAAAATTATTGCAGGAAAATGCCCGCATCACTGTGAAGGAAATAAGTGAAAAAATTCACCTTAGCACTACACCTGTTCATGAGCGTATCAAGCGCCTGGAGCAGAGCGGGGTGATCAAACAATACGCTACTTTGTTAGACTACAATAAAGTGGATCGTGGGTTGATGGTGATCTGTTATGTCTCACTGAAAGAACATAGCAAAAGTGCCGGGGTGAAATTTATTAAAAATATCCATGAACTACAGGAAGTGATAGAATGTTACAGCATCAGCGGAGAATTTGATTTTATGCTAAAGGTGTTATGCAAGGATATGAATGCCTATTACGATTTCCACGTAAACAAATTAAGCCAGCAGGAAAATATGGGTAATGTACAGAGTGTTTTTGTGATGGGGGTAATTAAGGAGACGAATGCGGTGGTGTAGGGTTATTATAAATGCTGAATTTTAAATTTTGAATGTCCCCGGGTGAGGTTCATGGCTCATGGTTCATAGTTTACGGAAGATGAAAGCCGGATGTTTGATGGCGAATGTAGAATATCGAATGTGAATCCGCGGAAGTTTAGGTTTGATTGTTCATAGGAGATAAACGCCGAATGTGGGAGGGCAATTTAGAAGATCGAAAATTGTGATAAAATTCAAATCTTAAATAGGGCTATGGATTATGGTCCATGGACCATAATCCATCAACTACCTCACCATTATCTTCAGGTTCGGCGCATACATGATCCTTCCCTGCGCATCTTTTGCAATTACATCAAAGAAAAATAACTCTTCGCCTGGCTTTACCTGTTCTTTCACCTGGCTCGCCCATGTATCGGGGAGGGGAGTCACTTTAAAGCGATTGGATACTATGCTGGTGATGGGTGTTACTTTACCGGTTTCTTCATTTTCTGTCACGCCTCTTTTCCTGTATAAAAACTGGTAAGAGGAAATGCTATAGACGCCTTTTTTATCATCAAATATTTTCAGCGGCTGGCCAATGATGTTCTCAGCTTCTTCCACGCTGATATTTACCGAATCCCTGAAACCGCCTAATTGTGTAAAGAGTTTAGGTACCTTGTATTTAGCAACCGGCTTTGTCTGCGCCTGCAATTGTGTGCCCGCTGCCAGTATTACCAATACCAAAAATAATTTTATATGTTTCATATAGCTTCTTATCTGAATTTAAACAACGAATCTACACCAAGAAAATTGCACAGGAATATACTTTAACAGGGTTTTTGTTTGCTACGGACCACACAAACTCGAAAGTCTTTCACGATTACACAGACACGAATTCACGAATTATCCGAATTTCACGAATTACTTCTTAAAGTGAGGGATCATTCCTAAATAAACCAGCTTAAATCCAGGTGTAACGATATGCATCCAGGCGACAAACCAGTAACCCGCAAACGGTAACCCGAAACTCACAACCCGCAACTCTTAACTTTTAACTCTTAACTCTTAATTCTAATTCATAACTCCCTAAAGTCCCGCCAAACTCTCCTCTATAATCCTGATCTTCATCTCCGCATCTGCTTTTTTCTTTTGTTCCAGTGCCAGTACTTCCGGTTTGGCATTCTGCACAAATTTCTCATTGCCCAGTTTTTTTTCTACACTTACCAAAAAGCCCTGCAGGTGATGAAGTTCTTTTACCAGGTCATCCTTTTGCTGGCCGGTATTGAGTGGCTTCTCCGTTTCAATATAAAATTTGTCTTTACCGATCACAACGGTGATGGTACCGGCAACAGGTTCCCGGGTAAATGACACGGATGCAGCATTCACCTGCTTCGCCAGGATGGACATAACGCTTTCATAAATGACCTTGTTCTCAGTTTGTATATGTAGAAAGATCGTTTCCTTTGGTTTGATCTGTTGCTTATTTCTTACATCCCTTATGCCCGTAATTACCTCTTTTAACAAAACACCTGTATGTAAAGTGTGTGCATCTGCAGTTATCACTTTTTCAAATTGTTTCACACAGAGATCATCGGTTCTTTCTTCAAGCCGGTGATAGATCTCTTCCGTTACAAAAGGCATATAAGGATGCAGCAACTGCATCAACTCCGTAAAAAATTCAATGGTTTTTTTATAAACGCCTGAATCAATCGGTTGCTCAAAGCCGGGTTTGATCCACTCCAGGTACCAGCTGCAGAAATCATCCCAGATCAGCGAATAAATCGTTTTTAAAGCTTCACTCAGGCGGAACTGCTGCATCAGGCTGTCTACTTCTGACCGGGCTTCGCTAAGGCGGTTTTGGAACCAGTCGGTAGCGAAGCTGGTGGCCAGTGGGGTTTGGGTAGTAGGTTCGGCCCCTCCCGCTACCTGCGGTTCTCTACTTGCCCAAAGCTTTAATAACTTCAGTGCGTTCCACATCTTATTATTAAAATTCCTTCCCTGCTCCAGGCTGCCTTCATCAAACAATAAATCGTTGCCGGCAGGAGAAGAGATCATAATGCCGAAACGTACAGCATCTGCACCATATTGATCGATTAGTTGAAGCAGGTCGGGGCTATTGCCCAGCTGCTTGCTCATTTTTCTTCCCTGTTTATCCCGTACCATCCCGGTGAAATACACATCCTTAAATGGAATTTGTTTTTCAAACTCCATTCCTGCCATGATCATACGCGCTACCCAGAAGAAAATGATGTCCTGCCCTGTTACCAATACGGAGCCGGGATAATAATATTTAACCTCAGCGTTCCCGGGTTCGCTGATCCCGTTAAATACTTCGGATGGCCATAACCAGGAAGAAAACCAGGTGTCGAGTACATCCTCATCTTGCCTAAGTTGGGCATTTTCTATAGCAAATTGCTTATTGAATTTTTCTTTTGCTTCTAATTCTGTTATGGCTACTACCATTCTCCCGTCTGCATCATACCACGCAGGTATCTGCTGGCCCCACCAGAGCTGGCGACTGATACACCAGTCCTTTACGTTCTCCAACCAGTATTTGTAGGTAGCTAAAAATTTATCACCAGGGTGAATTGTTATATCGCCGCCAACTACAGCATCCAAAGCGGGCTGCGCCAGGTCTTTCATTTTTACGAACCACTGTGTACTGATACGTGGTTCTACCACGACTCCGGTGCGTTGGCTGTAACCAAGCCGGGTTTGATAAGTGTCAACTTTTAATAACTGGTTTTTTTCCTCAAGTGCAGCGATCACTTTTTTTCGCGCTGCAAAGCGGTCTTCACCGACATAAATCTGTGCAGCTTCACTTAACGTACCATCTTCATTTAAAGTGTCGATCACTTCCAGGGCATGTTTTAATCCAAGATTGTAGTCGTTGATATCATGCGCCGGCGTTACTTTCAGCGCACCTGTACCAAATGCAGGGTCCACATATTCATCAAAAATGATCGGTATTTTCCGGTTGACCAGGGGAACCAAAGCAAAACCGTTTTTCAATTTCGCATAACGCTCATCGTTAGGGTTCACACAGATAGCTGTATCGCCCATAATGGTTTCAGGGCGTTGTGTGGCAATGCTGATAAATTTTGTACTTGCTGCACCGTTCTCGTCACACAGGAAATATTTTACGTAATAAAGTTTTCCTTCCAGGTCTTTGTATTCCACTTCCTCATCACTCAGGGCAGTTTTGGCTGCCACATCCCAGTTGATCATCCGTGCGCCGCGGTAAATAAGGCCCTTGTCAAACAAGTCAACAAATACCTTTAATACTGCCTGGTAATAATGATCATCCATGGTGAATGTCGTACGGTTCCAGTCTACGCTGCAGCCAAGCCTTGCGATCTGGTTATAGATGATGCCACCATATTTTTCTTTCCATTCAAATGCATACCTTAGAAATTCTTGCCGGCTAAGACTTTTTTTGTCAATACCTTTTTCTTTGAGCATTTGCACCACTTTAGCTTCAGTCGCAATTGACGCATGATCGCTACCCGGCACCCAGCAGGTGTTGAATCCACTCATGCGTGCCTTGCGTACAAGGATATCCTGAACGGTTTCATTTAACGTATGGCCCATGTGTAAAACACCGGTAACATTCGGTGGCGGTATCACTACCGTAAAAGCAGGACGTTCGTCCGGGGTGCTGTTAAAATATTTTTTATCCAGCCAGTGCTGGTACCATTTATTTTCAATCGCCTGTGGCTCAAAATTTTTAGAAAGTTCCATGCTTATCTGTTCGTTTTTACTGGCCGCGAAGGTACAAAAACGAAGGCATTAAATGCCAGGGGTGCTTCGATAGCCAGGTACAACAATGCAACCGGGGTTGGGGTGAGTTTTCGGCCTGCATTCCACTGGTCTTTCAAGGGGAATGGGGTAGTAAACGGATAGAGGCTGCCATTTCCACTCCTCTTCCTTCCCAGTTTTTTTTGAGTTTTTTTGGTCCGCTAAGATCGAAAAGCAGCAGCCTGTTCTGCAGGCTTAGGTAAAACATAAAATGAAAGGTCCTTTTGCCATTCTCACGGGAAAGGAATTTAATGAACCCGATGTTTTTGCCATCCTCCAGTAAAATACCATCATCCAGGAGTTTTACATCTTTTCCCCTGGTTCTTACGGCCGTGATAAGTTCATCCGTGAAGCCTGGGATGCCGTTATCGTCTACCAACTGGTCAGTGTGGAAACAGGAAAGTATTATTTGGCCATCGTCCCCGGTAATAACCCAGTCGGGTTGATATGGAACTAGGGGGCCAGGGGATGCGTTTTTTTCTTTTGTGATCGGGGTAAAACCCGATGGTAATAACATTTCCAGTTTGTTTTCAAGAATATTTTTTTCTAATGCCGCCTGGCTAAAAGCGGGGAAACAAAAAGGCACAGCAAATACCAGTATCGATATAATCTTATTCATCATCTTCAAGAGCAGGATTTTCAGTTCTTTACCATGCCGAAGGTAAAATATTTCCTGGCGGGTAAATAAAAGAATCTTTAGAACTAAAAATGTTAGTATTTTGTGGGAGGTTAGGATCAGCTTATACTATGCGACCAGGCTACTTAGGAATTGAAAGGAGAATACAGCACGAATACCAGGTAACATAACGAGAAACA
The DNA here is from genome assembly GCA_036676685.1 of Chitinophagaceae bacterium. Taxonomy (GTDB): domain Bacteria; phylum Bacteroidota; class Bacteroidia; order Chitinophagales; family Chitinophagaceae; genus Ferruginibacter. The sequence goes on from JAKFCK010000665.1 coordinate 7,220, forward strand.
TAGAAACGGGCTTATCACACCAAACACCAAAAAATAACCCCGCAAAGATAGAATGTACGCAATCGTAGATATAGAAACCACCGGCGGCTTCGCAGCGGGCAATGGTATTACTGAAATTGCAATTTATATACATGACGGCAGCAGGGTAGTAGACCAGTTCCATACCCTTATCAACCCGGGGCAAAAGATCCCGCTTTATATCACGGCCCTTACCGGCATTAGTAATGCTATGGTAGCCTCGGCGCCCTTTTTTGATGAAGTGGCAGACAGGATTTACGGGCTCCTTTGCAATAACATCTTTGTTGCCCACAACGTGAACTTCGATTTTTCATTTGTGAAACACCACCTGAAGAACAGTGGTTATGAACTCAATGTTAAAAAACTCTGCACGGTAAGGCTTGGCAGAAGAGTGTTTCCGGGTTTTTCTTCTTATAGCCTGGGCAGTATATGCCGCAACCTTGGTATTAGCATTGAGAACAGGCATCGTGCTCACGGCGATGCTCTTGCAACCGTGCAGTTATTAGAAAGATGTTTTACCGATGGCGGCCAGTTGCACATCGATGCCATGCTCAAAAAAGCATCTTCAGAACAATGGCTGCCCAATCATTTAGACAAGTCCGTTATTAGCGGCCTACCCAACAAACCCGGTGTATATTATTTTCATGACAACAAGGGTAAAATAATTTATGTGGGGAAAGCTATCAATATTAAAAAAAGGGTGAGTAGCCATTTTACGCACAACGATTCGGAAAAAAGGAGGCAATATTTTTTAAGGCTTGTAGCCAATATTACCTACACCCAATGCGCCAGCGAATTGCACGCGCTGGTTTTGGAAAGCGCAGAAATTAAAAGACTATGGCCCAAATACAATTACAGCCAGAAACAGCCGGCCCAGAAAT
>JAKFCK010000666.1:0-3521 GCA_036676685.1 Chitinophagaceae bacterium
ATTACAGGAGGCAATGGAATATGGAACGGAACTGGAATATGTGAGCCGAGAAACTTATGGCAGGAAAAAGGAAATAATGGAGCAGTATGCAGGTAAAGACTGGCATTGGGTTGATGAAGGAGGTTATGGCCAAACGGGGATGAAAGGTGCAAAGGATATACTGGAACACATCGACACATCTGGTTATTCACATATCATCTGTGCCTGCGGAACCGGAACGACTTTGGCGGGCCTGGTGGCAGCGGCTTTACCACACCAGCATTGCATTGGCATCAGTGTTTTGAAAGGACATGTGAATCTTGCGCAGGATGTTATGGAATTGCTGCCGGCCTCGCATCAGCATTGCGAGTTCAGTATATTGCACGATTATCATTTTGGAGGGTATGCCAAACACCCTCCGGAATTAATCCGGTGGATGAATGCCCTATGGGAAGCAGAACAATTGCCATCCGACATTGTGTACACCTCCAGGCTGATGTTTGCAGTGAAGGACCTGGTTGAGAAAAATTATTTTACTGTCAATGATAAATTACTAATTATACACAGCGGTGGTTTGCAGGGAAACAGGAGTTTAACAAGCGGTACATTAGCGTTTTTATAACTGGCCGGCGGCTATCTTTGTGTCAATCCATACGTATGAATCGGAAATTGTTTGTTAGCCTGGTAATCGTACTCTCCGGATTTGTTGCTGAAGCACAGGATACATTGCCCAACTTCACGATAAAAAACCTCGGGAATAACCGTACACAGATCAGCTGGATCAATCCTTTTGAAACCATCGTGCAACTGAGTGTGCAGCGTTCTTTTGACAGCCTGCGGAATTTCAGGACCATCTTTTCGCCAACGATCCCTGCTTCAAGACAGAACGGTTATCTCGATACCAAGACCCCAGCAGGTGCAACAGTTTATTACAGGATTTATTACGTGATGGCTGGCGGTGCCTATTTTTTTACGCCATCAAAAAAAGCAGCGACGGGAGTTGATTTTACTTCGAACATGTCGGCTGCTGAACCGGGCGAACTCATCACGATCCGGTTGAGGGAAGCAATCATCGGGCAGTTGAATGCACAGCAATACAAACATTTCCGCGATTCAATGATATACCAGACGAAGGATACTTTGTTTGCGCTCTCTCCCACTGAAATACTCATCAGGCCTTATGCAGCCAAGCAAATGTGGAAGGCCTCGCAATATATTTTTTCCACGAGGGAAGGTTTTATCAATATTAAGTTACCGAATGCTGGAACAAAGAATTACCGTGTGATCTTCTTTGAAGAGGACGGCACGCAATTATTCGAGATCACAAAAATAAAAGAACCGGTACTCACGATAGATAAAGCCAATTTCATACATGCCGGGTGGTTCCTCTTTGATCTCTATGAGAATGGCGTGTTATTAGAACGGAATAAGTTTTACGTGGCGAGGGATTTTTGATCCCGTTATAGCCGCAACCATTTTCAGGTCTTTCACTGCATATGGTGATCAGCATCATGAATGTATTGGCGTGGTTGCTATACCTTGCACCCACTTCCCAATTGAATGATCCATGCAGGTATTCAGCAGGCGGAAAAAATTTTACCTGGCCTCTTTTCTAAGGCACGACCTCAAAGCAAGCATTACTGTTTTTTTTGTGGCACTACCTCTTTGCCTGGGTGTGGCCATGGCTTCGAATACACCGGTGATCGCTGGCCTTATTGCCGGGATGATCGGGGGTTTGGTGATTCCTTTGCTGAGCAGGTCGCCACTCAGCGTGAGCGGGCCGGCTGCAGGGCTCACCACTATCTGTGCTGCGGCGATACTGCAGGTAGGTTTACCATCTTTCTTTTTGTCTGTTGCCATCGCTGGAATATTACAGATACTGCTGGGCGTGTTGAAAGCAGGTGGTTTCACACAGTTCATTCCATCAGCGGTGATCAAAGGAATGCTGGCGGCTATCGGCATACTGCTTATCTCCAAACAAATTCCACCGCTCATTGGTTATGATCAACCCGATTTCTGGTCTAACGAACTATTCAATATCATCACTTTTGATCATGCTTTCAGCAATGTCAAAAGCCTGATCACACATATCGCTGCCGGGCCCATTATCATTTCTGCTTTTTGTTTTTTACTGACCTGGTTATGGACAAAGTTCCTGTCGAAAAAAATCTCATTCCTACCTACCTCATTTATTATTGTTGTCCTTGGTGCCGGGCTTGCATTCGTATTACATTTCACACCACTGCACCTCAACGGTGAGCAGTTTGTAAATATCCCGCCGGATGTTTTTAAAACGTTGCAGCCGGCAGCACTGGATGGCGTATTTGCCAATTCAATTATATGGAAGAATGCGGTGATCATTTGCTTTGTAGCCACACTTGAAACTTTATTGAGTGTTGCAGCAATAGATAAACTTGATCCGTATAACCGTGTAACACCGGAGAACCGGGAGCTGGTGGCACAGGGAGCAGGTAATTTTCTCAGTGGACTTGCAGGTGGATTACCGATCACAGCGGTCATTGTGCGAAGTGCTGCCAATGCAGAGGCAGGTGCAAAATCAAAACTGTCGGCTTTAACGCATGGTGTATGGTTGTTACTGGCTGTTGTATTTGCCATCCCGCTGATCAATATGATACCTTATTGTGTACTGGCCGTGATATTGATCAGAACAGGTTTCAATCTTACCAAGCCAAAAATGATCGTAGCGATCTACCGCCAAGGAAAAGAACAATTCCTTCCGTTCATAATAACGGTTGTGGCTATTTTATTTACCGACCTGCTGATCGGTGTACTCATCGGTATTGTATATGCACTGTATTTCCTGGTTAAACATACTTATCGTGCAGGATTCACCATCAGCAAAAAACCAGAAGGCCATAGCAGTCATTATACGATTGAGCTGGCGTTGAATGTGAGCTTCCTCAATAAAAAAAGATTAACACAGGTGCTGGATAAACTGCCGCCATATGCAATTGTTGAGGTGATCGGCACAAGAAGCGTATACATTGATCATGATGTGCTGGAGATATTTCATGATTTCAAAGCAAAGGCACACAATAAGCACATCCAGTTAATATTGACAGATATTCCTGACGTGGAAACGATAGAATTACATTAATCATTTATGCAGGTGGCCCTTTACAAAAAAAGCCCCACCCTAAGGTGAGGCTGGACCCATCCATATAAATTTTTAATTACAATGCTCATCAAACAAGCTTACCAGGTGCTGCGCAATAACATTGGCAGGCCTTCCTTCGATCTGGTGACGCTCTACCATACTCACCAATGCGCCATCCTTAAACAATGCAATGGCGGGCGAAGAAGGTGGATACGGCATTAAATGTTCTCTCACCTTATTCACTGCTGCGGTATCAAAACCGGCGAAAGCAGTTGCCAGCCTGTCGGGACGCTTTGTTGCGTTGGTTACAGCCATCAACACTCCGGGCCTTGCTGCACCAGCGGCACAACCACAAACCGAGTTGATCACAACCAGCGTGGTTCCTTCTTTCTTTAACGTGTCTTCAACCGATTCAGGCGTCGTC
>JAKFCK010000667.1:0-3598 GCA_036676685.1 Chitinophagaceae bacterium
TTTTACTACGTCAGTTCCTTTTTAATTCCGTAAAAACCTGCGCCTTAACATGCTGTTAATTTCGGTTTGCGGGTACTACATTTCATTTTACCGATACTCCAAATGCCACTGCGTAATACCTTGTTCAGCATACTTTACTCCCTGGCCATTTGCCCCCGTAAATGGCACTTTTTTTACCTTTTTCCATAGACGTTTCAAAAAAATCAAAAAGATTAATACCATTATGAGGGAAGTACAGGGAAAATTACAAATCAAATTTTATAAAAAAATGCAATCGGTTGCATTTTCTATTATTTATTGTATATTTATCCCGGATATCTTCATTTTACAGTGTTTTTATAACTGCTTTTATCTGGATATTAAGGTAGAGAAGTTTCCAAACAAAGTTTTTTTGGAAAAAGATGACAGTCGATTATTCCGGCTCAGGAAATGTGACGGATTACGCTGATTATGCAACCGATTACAAAGAAATTAGAACTTGTAAAAAATGATTGCTGCATGAATATAAATATTTCGGGGTCATTCCAAATTGCTAACCCCCTTCCTTTAAAAAGAGGCATTGTGAAGTATTCACCCGGGTCATCAATGAATACATTTCCAAAAATTACAAACGCGATAACTATATGCCCCCAATGTGACTGGTTTTAATGGCTTCAATTAAAAGCAACGCCAACATTTAACGAGGTCAAACGGCCCAGGGGATTTAGCCTGGTGATGTCAGGAAAGTAATTCCGCTAAAACATAAAAAAACAAAGAAACAGTATGAAATTTTTTATCGACACAGCAAACCTTGATCAAATAAAAGAAGCAAATGATTTAGGAATACTGGATGGGGTTACCACGAACCCTTCGCTTATGGCAAAAGAAGGAATTAAAGGCATAGCCGCTATTAATAATCATTACAAAACAATTTGTGAGATCGTGGATGGGGACATTAGTGCAGAAGTGTTGTCAACAACTTTTAACGAGATCATTGAAGAGGGGAAAACTATTGCGGCAATTCATCCTAACATAGTTGTGAAGGTGCCGATGATAAAGGATGGGGTCAAGGCCATTAAGTGGTTTACTGATAACGGTATTAAAACAAATTGCACATTGATATTCAGTGCCGGGCAAGCTATACTCGCTGCAAAAGCAGGTGCAACCTACGTTTCGCCGTTTATCGGGCGGATAGATGACAGCGGGTGGAACGGTGTTCAACTAATTGAACAAATCGCTGCCATTTATACAGTACAGGGTTTTACATCACAGATCCTGGCGGCATCCATACGGCACCCGAATCATATCATAGATTGTGCTTTGGCGGGTGCTCATGTTTGTACCTGTCCTTTGGCGCCGATACTCGGATTATTAAAACACCCCTTAACTGATATTGGGTTGGCTACATTCCTGGAGGATGCTAAAAAAATGTAATTGAGAGTCAGTAATGTCCCAACGTAAATGATATTCATAGTGCAAATCAACCAGAAATAGAAAAAATACATGATGCAGGTACAAGAATTAGAAAAGATTTCAAGCCAGGTTCGAAGAGATATTGTACGTATGGTACATTGTTGCCAGTCCGGGCATCCCGGAGGATCATTAGGTTGTGCAGATTTTTTAGTGGCGCTTTATTTTAATGAAATGTCGCATGATCCTTCTTTTAATATGAATGCATTGAATGAAGATGTATTCTTTCTATCCAATGGTCATATCTCCCCGGTTTTTTATAGTGTTTTGGCAAGATCAGGGTATTTTGATCCAAAAGAATTATCGACCTTCCGGAAGATTAATTCCAGGCTACAGGGTCACCCTGCCACCCACGAACACCTCCCTGGTATTCGTATTGCTTCGGGTTCTTTGGGACAAGGGTTATCGGTAGCTATTGGTGCAGCCATCACCAAAAAAAGAAACAAGGACCCACATCTGGTTTACACTCTCCATGGTGATGGAGAATTACAGGAGGGACAGATCTGGGAGGCTGCCATGTTTGCCCCACATCATAAAATTGACAACCTCATCATGACTATTGATGTCAACGGCCAGCAAATTGATGGCCCGGTAGAAAAGATCATGTCTTTGGGCAACCTTCGTGCAAAATTTGAGGCTTTTGGCTGGGAGGTAATAACAAGTGAAGGCAATGATATGAGCGCCATTGTTAAGGCATTACAACTGGCAAAACAATTGAGCGGGAAAGGGAAACCTGTTTGCAACCTGATGAGTACCCAAATGGGCTACGGTGTGGACTTTATGATGGGGAGCCATAAATGGCATGGCGTTGCCCCAAACAATGATCAACTTGCGAGTGCCCTTGCACAACTGCCGGAAACATTAGGCGATTATTAATATTTATATCTTATCAATGACAAAGTATTCATACACTGAAAAAAAAGATACCCGTTCCGGCTTTGGAGCTGGTTTGGTGGAAGCGGCCAGGAAAAATGAAAACGTGGTGGCTTTATGCGCTGATTTAATTGGGTCCCTCAAAATGGATGCTTTTATTAAAGAATTCCCAGAACGATTTACGCAGGTGGGTATTGCTGAAGCCAATATGATGGGTATTGCTGCAGGAATGACGATCGGGGGCGGGATCCCTTTTACAGGAACATTTGCCAATTTTAGTACAGGCCGGGTGTATGACCAGATAAGGCAAAGTATTGCATACTCGGAAAAAAATGTAAAAATCTGTGCATCTCATGCGGGGTTAACGCTGGGTGAAGATGGGGCTACCCACCAGATCCTGGAAGATATTGGCATGATGAAAATGTTACCGGGCATGGTGGTCATCAACCCTTGCGATTATAACCAGACAAAAGCGGCAACAATTGCAATTGCGGATTATAAGGGACCTGTATACCTTCGTTTTGGCAGACCAGTAATACCGGTATTCACACCGGAAGATCAACCTTTCGAAATTGGTAAGGCATGGATGGTGAATGAAGGCACCGATGTGACGATTGTTGCCACCGGCCATATGGTTTGGGAAGCAATATTAGCAGGAGAAATCCTGGCTGCTGATGGCATTGATGCAGAGATCATCAACATTCACACAATAAAGCCACTTGATACTGCAGCAATCCTACACTCTATCGCCAAAACACGCTGCGTAGTATCCGCGGAAGAGCACAACCGGATAGGCGGATTGGGAGACAGCATTTCGCAGCTGATCGTAACCAATGATCTTGTACCACAGGAGTATGTTTCAGTAAACGATAGCTTTGGCGAAAGTGGTCAGCCAGCGGAGTTGATGAAAAAATACGGGCTGGATGCAGGGGCCATTGTAGCGGCTGTAAAAAAAGTGATCAGCCGGAAAGGTTAAACAACATTTGATATGTTATTATTAGGGATCGATATTGGTACTTCTTCTATCAAAGTTTCGGTGGTGGATGCTGCTACACAGCAATGTATCGCGGGTGCACAGTACCCGGACACGGAACGGAGTATTATAACACTGCAACATGGCTGGGCGGAACAATCCCCCCTGTTATGGTGGGATGATGTGCAACAGGCGATCAAAAAAATGCATGCATTAAAACAGTACGATCCCGCATCCATAGCCGCTATCGGTATCGCCTACCAGATGCACGGCCTGGTGATCGTTGACAACAATCAACAGGTG
>JAKFCK010000668.1:0-4028 GCA_036676685.1 Chitinophagaceae bacterium
GTGCGACAGCCCCATCAGCACGAACGGGATGGCGAGCAGTGCGCGGACGGCCTCGGGGGCTGACATGCCGGCGTGTCCTCGGTCAGCGACCGGAGGTGCGGTAGGGGACGATGGTCTCGATCGTTCCGTCTGCTCGATGCACCAGGGGCGTCACCTTGACGTTGCGCAGGTGCGTCTGGCCCTTCGAGAGCTGGGCGTCGTGGTAGAAGAGGTACCACTTGCCCTCCGCTTCGACGATCGAATGGTGCGTCGTCCAGCCCAGCACCGGTTCCATGATGCGTCCGCGATAGGTGAACGGCCCATACGGCGAGTCGCCCGTGGCGTACACGAGGAAGTGCGTGTCGCCGGTCGAATACGACAGGTAGTACTTGCCGTTGTAGCGGTGCACCCACGCCGCCTCGAAGAAGCGCCGCGCGTTGTCGCCGTAGGTGAGCGGACGTCCGGTCTCGTCGTTGATGACGACGTCGCGTGCAGGCTCGGCCAGGTGGCGCATGTCGTCGCGCAGCCGCGCGACCTTGGGCAGCAGCGCCGGCGCCGTCGGTGCCGGATAGGTGTCCTTGGGCTGATAGGTCCCGGTCGACCAGCGCTGAAGCTGTCCGCCCCAGATCCCGCCAAAATACATGAAATAACTTCCGTCATCGTCTTTGAATACTGCAGGGTCAATAGAAAAACTGCCCTTAATCGCTTCCGGCTCGGCAGTAAACGGGCCGACAGGAGAATCGCTGGTTGCAACTCCTATCCTAAAAATACCATCATGTGCTTTTGCCGGGAAGAACAAATAATATCTCCCATTTTTTTCTGCAGCATCCGGCGCCCACATCTGTTGATGCGCCCATGGCACATCTTTTACATGCAGCGCCTGGCCATGATCTACAGCCTCGCTGTACACGGAATCCATAGAAATTACATGATAGTCCTCCATAGCAAAATGACTACCCAGGTCATCAAACGGGATGTCATTTTCTATATCATGGGACGGATAGATATAAATTGTTCCATTAAATACATGTGCCGAAGGATCTGCAGTATAAAGATGCGTGACCAGTGGCTGCGAAACGGAACGGGTGGCTAAGTCGTCAAAATCGATATTATCTTCCGGCATAAAATAATTTAATTTGTAATAAATAAATTAATTCCTTCTTAACCCCCTAGTTTCCTTCCAAAACTACAAATGGTGCATTCCTTCTTTGTTTGAGGTCATTTTCAATTTTCACTTCCATCTTCTTATTGATCTCATAAAAAAACAATAAAGCAGTACCTATTAAAAAAGGTAGCGCAGGAAATATACTAACCAGCATTTTTGTTCCTTCAATTGCACTAGCCGTCTGCACTGCATCGCTGTTGGGCACATAATTAAAGAGCCCTAATATCCATGTTAAGAGGGCGCTGCCGATACTCAGCCCGGCCTTTAACCCTACCATCATAGCAGAAAAAATAATCGCGGTAGCACGCCGGTTGTTTTTCCATTCGCTGTAGTCTGCCACGTCTGCGATCATGGCCCACAATAAGGGTATGGTGATGCCATAAAAGAAGCCGTGTAACACCTGGGAGCCAAACATTAATTCCACGGACTTTGGCGGGAAGAAATAAAACAACAAAATAAACAAGGTAGAAATAAACAACGCGATGCCAAACACATCTCTTTTCCCGTATTTATCGGCCAATGGTTTTGATAAGGTAATACCCACGATCATAAACAGGATGCCCCCGGCATTAAACAGTCCAAAGCCTGCAGAAACCGGGTCTTCACCAAAAAAATTAATGCCGATGCCAGACAGGAATTGCAGGATGGGATTGATAAACTGGGTGAGCCTTTCCCCATCGACGTAATTTTTAAAATAATATACATAGGATCCTCCTTTCATTGCCAATGTGATAAAGACGAGCATGGTAAGGAGCAGCATGATCACCCAGGGTTTGTTCCGAAACAGATCACCCAGGTCCTCTTTTAAACTTGATCTTTGTTCAGGCTTGGGCACTATCCTTTCCCTGGTGGTAAAAAAAGTAATCAGCAACATGATGGTGCCGATGATCGCCAGCCAGGTCATCACTTTTTCGATACCTACCGCTTTATCCCCGCCTCCAACCGTTTCAATGATCGGCAACATAAATACCTGTACAAAAAACTGCGCAAACATTACAGCAACAAAACGATAGGCAGACAAACTGTTGCGGTCTTTCATGTCGCCCGTTATAACACCGCTCAATGCAGAATAAGGCAGGTTATTGGCTGCATATAACAAAAGCAAAAGTGTATAGGTTACTACAGCATAGATCACTTTGCCTTTGTAAGCAAAATCGGGTGTACTAAAGGCAAGTAAGGCGATCACGCCAAGTGGAACAGCCGTCCACAATATCCACGGCCGGAATTTTCCCCAGCGGGATACCGTCCTGTCTGCAATTGCGCCGATGATTGGATTAAAGCCAAATGCTGCAATTAGTCCGACCGTGAGAATGATCGCAGAAGCATGATTAGTTTCCAGCCCATAGATATCAGTATAAAAATAGGCGAGGTAAGTCATGAGCGTTTGAAATACCAGGTTGGCAGCAAGGTCTCCCAGGCTGTAACCAACTTTTTCTTTTACTGATAATTTTTGCGGGCTTGTTATCATGATCTTTGGTTTAGCGGTTAATTATTTTTTTAGTGCAATCACTGCATCAAAAGCAGGTTTGGGTTTAAAATTCCGGTCAAAAAGTAAGGGATAATTTGTTCTTCCTGGTATGGGCCAGCCATTCAGCCATGATTGGCTATCGTTAACTCCCCAAAAGGTCACACGGCTTATCTTATCTTTATGTTTGAGGAAAAGCTTAAAGAGGTCCTCGTAACCTTTGGTTAGTTTCGCCTGCATAGAATCCGGTAAACCAGTTGGGTAAGGATTCATTTTTGCAGAGTAGGTTGCTTTCATATTTACATCGGCAGCATCGCCATCCCAGGGATTGGGTAACACACCGAGATCCAGCTCCGTGAACATTACCTGTATACCCAGCTTTGAATATTCAATGATGCTTTCTTCAATGTCTTTTAAGGGAATACTGTAAGCCCTCCAATGCCCCTGGATACCCACACCATCAATTCGCACACCCGCAGCCTGTATCTTTTTGATCAATGCTATACAACCTGCCCTTTTTTTCGGCTGCTCGTTATTGTAGTCGTTATAATACAACTCAGCATTAGGCGAAGCCGCCTGTGTGATCCTGAATGCTTCCGTCACAAAATCCGGTCCCAGCTTTTCCAAAAATATGGATTTTCGCATAGTGCCGTCTTCATTCAGTGCTTCGTTCACTACATCCCATGAAAACACTTTTTTATCATAGCGGCTGGCAATAGTGCTGATATGATCGCGAAAAAATTGTTTCACCGAGTCAGCATCCCGCATTTGTCGAACAAAAGCCGGGAGCTGGCTATGCCATACCAGGGTGTGGCCGTTTACTTTAAGATCGTGTTTTTGTGCATACGCTACCAGCTTATCTGCCAGCACAAAATCATACCTGTTCCATTCCGGGTGAATCTCTTCCGCTTTCATAATGTTCTCGGGTGTGACGGCATTAAATTGCTGTAGCACAATTACAGCTGCACCAGGATCTTTTTCTTCTATCTGCTGCGCACTCAGCGCTGTACCAATAAGAAAATCTTTTTTAAAAGTCTCTTTCAGGGACGGGGTCGTGGAAGTCGTTTTTTGAATCGACGCACAGCCCAAACTTAAAACGCAACTAACAATAACTCCCAGGCTGATGATCTTATAAGCTTTCATAAAAAATTATTTAAAAATTAATAAATGATTTGTCTTGTTTCCGTTGGGCCGAGATAACTTTGTTTTACACTCCCGAAATCCACTACCAGTTTTTGCAGCACAACGCCGGGATTCACCACCCAATATTTTATAGTATGTTTACCAGGTTGGCTCACCTCGTGTTTACTGGATTTAATAATGATATTTTCAGCTACCCATTTGTTCCAGACACCACTGATGCTGTTCTTATCTTCTTTATTGATACTCATCACCTGTGGTGTGTCATCATCAACAGAT
>JAKFCK010000669.1:0-1840 GCA_036676685.1 Chitinophagaceae bacterium
AGATTTTAAGGAAGTGGTAAAACACAGTTGCCCAGGTGCAGGTGCATGTGGGGGAATGTATACCGCCAATACCATGGCTAGTGCAATAGAAGCGCTCGGGATGAGCCTGCCCTACTCTTCTTCCAATCCTGCGCTAAGCGAAGAAAAGAAAAATGAGTGCCTGGATGCAGGACGTGCAATAAAGATTTTATTGGAAAAAGATATTAAACCAAAAGACATCATGACAAAAAAAGCATTTGAAAATGCAATTGTCACTGTGATGATTTTTGGCGGAAGTACGAATGCCGTATTGCATTTGATCGCAATGGCAAAATCTGTAGACGTTGAATTAACTCAGGACGATTTTCAACGCATCAGCGATACAACACCGGTGCTGGCCGATTTTAAACCCAGCGGAAAATACCTGATGCAGGAGTTGCATGCCCATGGCGGTGTGCCTTCTGTAATGAAGTATTTATTAAGTGTAGGATTACTACATGGCGATTGCTTGACAGTAACCGGTAAAACGGTTGCAGAGAATTTGGCAGGTGTTCCCGATTTGAATTTCGAGACACAGAAAATTATTTATCCCGTAGAGTCACCATTGAAACAAACGGGGCACCTGCAAATCCTGTACGGCAACTTAGCAGAAAAAGGAAGTGTTGCAAAAATAAGTGGCAAGGAAGGTGAACGTTTTGAAGGTCCTGCCCGGGTGTTTGACGGAGAAAAAGACCTGGTAGCCGGCATCGCCAATGGCCGCGTAAAAAAAGGTGATGTGGTGGTGATTAAAAACGAAGGCCCGAAAGGCGCACCTGGTATGCCTGAAATGCTTAAACCCACTTCCGCCATCACTGGTGCGGGCCTGGGAAAAGATGTTGCCTTGATCACCGATGGCCGGTTCAGCGGTGGAAGTCATGGTTTCGTGGTAGGCCATATTACCCCGGAAGCATTTAATGGAGGCCTGATCGCATTCGTGGAAGATGATGACATCATTGAGATTGATGCTACAACCAAAAAAATGACGCTGAAAGTAAGTGAGGAAGTGATTTCAGAACGAAAAAGTAAATGGCAACAGCCAGCCCTCAAAGTGAGTAAAGGTGTGTTATACAAATATGCAATGTGTGTGCAGGATGCCAGTGAAGGCTGCGTTACAGATGCAGCGCCCATGCCCCCTCAGTCCGCTAAAGGGGGAACCAGGAAGCCTTTACAGGAATTAAACAGTTTTAATTGACGAGGTTAAATAATTTTTTATGGAAGCAATAATCAAAGAAGCACCAATAAAAAAAGAAGAAGATAAATCAATACAACCTGCATCTCAGTCCCCCCTTCAAGGGGCGGAGGGGGCAGCAGTTTCCGGTGGTGTAGCCGTGATGAAAACCCTCGTCGCAGAAAACGTGACTACCATTTTTGGGTATCCGGGTGGTGCCATCATGCCCATCTATGATGCGCTTTACGATTACAAAGAACAGGTCAAACATATTCTTGTGCGGCACGAACAGGGTGCGATCCATGCAGCCCAGGGCTACGCAAGGGCCTCTGGTGAAGTAGGTGTTGTTTTTGCTACAAGCGGCCCCGGCGCTACTAACCTGGTAACAGGGTTAGCAGATGCTTTATTGGACTCCACGCCTGTTGTGTGTATCACGGGGCAGGTATTCGCACATTTGCTGGGCACTGATGCTTTCCAGGAAATTGATGTGATCAATTGCAAGTTTTTGGCTAATGAAGCTGATCGTGATAAAATTACTAAGGCAAGAGAAATTCTGATCCAGCATATTGGCGAACCGATCACTATCAAGGAGCTTAGCAGGAAAGTAGCGATCAATGAATGTTACCTGAAAAAAGGGTTTAAAGAAATGTTTGG
>JAKFCK010000670.1:0-3208 GCA_036676685.1 Chitinophagaceae bacterium
TGGTGCCGCCTGCGGCTGCCAATGCCAGACCGATGTTGCGGAGATGGCGGAAGAAACGTGGTGTTGGTGCTTTGATACGCTTAATAATACTCATGGTGTTTTTGTTTTTGTGTGTTAAAAAATAAAGGTTGTTTTTCAAGGTTGTTGGTTTTTAAGGGGTATTGGTTTTGCAGGTTGAGCATCTACAGACCGCTTACTTTCACCAGCTGGAGGGCGTTGAACCCACCATCTTTCAAGGGATAGTCAGTGCCATTTACCTTTTGAAAGAACTGGATGCCCAGCATGAGAAAGAGCGGTTGTGTGGACGCTGCCGGCAGATTACAACTGAGGTTAAGCGGACCAACGGGATCGGTTGACAGGGGCAGCATGGCTGTTTCCTGTAACTGACTGTTGTACTGCTCATTCTCGAAGTCGATGGCTGCGGCCATGGCCAGCATTTTAAAATGCGTGCTGCCCGCCGGTGCCCCGATGCTGTTTGCCGGAATAAAGTTTTGCAAACTGATGCTGCAAACGCCTGTTGGTCTGTCGATAGTGGCGGTAAAGGGTGCATACAATGTACTGCCGAGTGCTGCATTTTTGTTGCAGTTAAAGCCTTCGAGCAGTTCGGCTTCCCCATCGATGACATTGCGCAAACCACGTGGGTTGGTTTGATCGGCTTTGATGACTTTGTTGAAACCGGCCGTTAGACGGGAAGCTACTCTTGAATCCTTTGCATTTTGCAAAGCCTGACGGAAGGCATTGCGAAAAATGGCCCCGGCTTTGCCTGCCCTGCCGAACTCGGCGTTGTTTTCTCGTGTGCGTTGAAAAGCAGGATCGGTTGCAATTTGGGCTGCGGTTACGGGGGCATGTTCCCGTGCCAGGTAGCCATCCTGTGTTTTGAAAAAGGTAATATCGCCAATAGTACCTTCTAACTTAATGATGCCTTTTTGTTTTGCCATTTGGTGTTTTTTTTTAAGGTTATAAAATGTGTACCCGGTGCGTTGCTCCGGAGCAGTTGACCGGTGGTTCCTCGGCAGGTTGCCGGCGTTGGCCTGTGTTTGAAACCGAGTGCAAGATGCGACGATTGCGGAGGGCGGTTTCCCGTTTGGGCACAAAAGGGAACAAAAGGGAATGAAACGGAACCTTAAGGCATAAAAGGGATCAAAAGGGAACGAAAGGGATCAAAAGGGATTGTTGCATCGAACTATGTACGGGGTATGTTCGGGGCGACTACGGAGTATGCAGGGGGGAGGATGGCGGATGTAGGATGTAGGATTTCTGATTTAGGATTTATGATTTGTTGAAGGTTATAGGTTATGAGTTAAGGGTGCAGGTGGAAGATTGGAATTGGGGATTGGGAGTTGGGAATTAGGGGTTAAGCGTTATGGGTTATGAGTTAAGGGTGGCAGCTACTTTACTTGAATTATTATTTACTGTTCCAACACGCTATAATCGCTTTAAAACTTTCCAACCCTGCTTCTAAATTTTCAACGATCTCTTCTGCTAATGTATCAGGAAAGGGTAGATTATCTATTACTTCACTCCACCAAAAACTTCTCTTAAATCTATTTCTTCAATCATGTAGTTTGGCCTTGGTCGAACTATTTTTTTAATAAACCTAACCCAAAAGTTTTTGTCTGAAAAATAGTGTGTCAAGTTGCAGAGTTCCTGATTGTACCCCATTGGCTTGCTTACTTTGGAAAACTGTAACTTACCATTAGTGAAGTACTTAGTTTCAGTTCCATTTAATCCCGATTTTAAAATCTGATTGATAGCGTTAATATTAACTTCAATAAACGGAAGCCCCACGTTTACAAATCTGATTTTTTCACTTTGTTCAAAGTCATTTTCATAGAAATACTCAACCTGTTCGGCATTGTGGCCGGGCGTTTTGGGGTTTGTGATATCTAGTGTAATAAGTCGGTCACCCTCGAGATAACCTACTTTAATGACTGTCTCATTGTCGCCCAATTGTTGCTTGTAAAACTCTAACGTACTTTTATTTTTTTCGTTCGTATCAATGAGCTTAAACTGACCATTTTTGGTCAGCAAAGCATTAATATGTTCTTGCCAATTCGTTTGATTTTTCATTTTTGTTTGCCTGTGGTACACTGCGATTGGACTCGGGAATTAAAAATGACGATTCCGGGAATTGAGTTACTCCAGCCGTCAGCTGTTCGAAAGTTCGTAGCCCTCCCATAAATTATTACTTCCTGTTCAACCCCGCTATAATCGCTTTAAAACTTTCCAACCCGGCTTCTAAATTTTCAACAATCTCTTCTGCTAAAGTATCAGGATCGGGAAGATTATCTAAATCAGCCAATGATTGATCTTTCAGCCAGGTAATATCGAGTGATGTTTTATCACGGGCAACAATTTCATCATACTTAAACTTGCGCCAACGACCTTCTGGATTGGAATCCGAAAATGTTTCTTTTCGCTTATGACGATTCTTGGGATTATAACAGGTAATAAAATCCTGTAAGTCTTCCAGCTTTAGTGGGTTCTTTTTTAACGTGTGGTGCACATTGGTGCGATAATCATACACCCATACTTCTTTGGTCCATGGATCTTTGCTGCTGGGCTTGCCATCAAAGAACAACACATTTGCCTTTACACCATTGGCATAAAAAATACCTGTTGGTAACCGCAGGATGGTATGCAAGTCGGTTGTTTCCAATAATTTCTTACGCACAGTTTCACCGGCACCACCTTCAAACAATACATTATCAGGAAGAACAACTGCCGCCTCTCCTGTTGTTTTGAGCATGCTCTTGATATGCTGTACAAAGTTGAGTTGCTTGTTACTGGTGGTTACCCAAAAATCCTGACGGTTATACGTAAGGTCTTCTTTTTCCTGTTCGCCTTCTTCGTTGGTAAAGGTCATGCTGCTTTTTTTACCAAAGGGTGGATTGGCCAGCACATAATCGTAACGTGTTTCTGATGCAGCAATCAATGAATCGTTGGGCGAAATAAAGATGGTTTCACTATCAATATCGCCAATGTTGTGGAGGAACAAATTCATGAGTGCCAGTCTGCGTGTACCGGCAACAATTTCGTTGCCGAAAAACGTTTCATACTTCAGGAACTTCTTTTGGTCTTTATCCAGTTCATGGTTCTCCGTCATCCAATCATAAGCAGCTAAGAAAAAACCACCGGTGCCACAGGCAGGGTCGGCAATGGTTTTCTTTGGTTCGGGACGCAAACATTCCACCATGCATTTAATGAG
>JAKFCK010000671.1:0-10313 GCA_036676685.1 Chitinophagaceae bacterium
ATAAGGGCCTTAAAAAAATGGATGTGATCATTGCTTCTTCGGTAAACAACATCAGTGGATCCGACGCTTTTGAATTGCTGGACACTTTTGGATTTCCCATCGACCTTACCCGGTTGATTGCTGCGGAAAATAATTTATCCGTTGATGAAGCCGGGTTTGAGTCGGAAATGCAACAGCAGAAAAACAGGAGCCGTGCTGCCACCGCAATGGATACGGAAGACTGGCAGGTGGTGAACGAAGGAAATAATAATGGATTTGTGGGTTATGATTCACTGGAAACAAAAACCAAAGTATTACGCTACAGGAAAGTAAAAGGTAAAGGCAAAGAATTATACCAGCTGGTGCTGGATGCAACCCCCTTTTATGCAGAAAGTGGCGGACAGGTGGGGGATACAGGTACGCTGATGGTTGGAAATACCGAGTTGATCATCACCGATACCAAAAAAGAAAATGACCTGATCATCCATTTTGCAGAGAATATTCCCGGTGACCTACGTGGCGAGGTGTGGGCAAAAGTGGATGCCCGCAGGCGAAAAAATATTATGGTGCATCACAGTGTCACCCACCTGATGCATGCGGCCTTAAGACAGGTACTGGGAACACACGTTGCACAGAAGGGGAGCCTGGTAAATGAAGAACACCTCCGCTTTGACTTTTCTCATTTTGCCAAAGTGAGTGATGAAGAACTGGCGGAAGTAGAAAAAATTGTGAATGAAAAAATAAGGGAGAACATTCCTGTTGTGATAAAAAGCATGAAAAAAGAGGAAGCTGTTGCCATGGGTGCGATGTCTTTGTTCGGTGAAAAATACGGAGACATGGTAAGGGTTGTGGTGATGGATCCTTCCTACTCCATAGAATTATGCGGCGGTACACACGTGGGCAATACCGGGGAACTCGGCATTTTCAAAATAAAAAATGAATCGGCAGTGGCAGCAGGTGTGCGAAGGATAGAAGCCGTCTCCGGCTCAGCCGCCATGTTACTCGTAAGCGCCGCATTTGAAGAGATCAGTCGTTTACGCAGCATAATGAAAAATCCGCCTGACTTAAAGAAATCTATCGAAAGTTTGCAGGCAGAAAATATAGTCCTGTCAAAACGTGTGGAGTCTCTGGAAGCAAGGCAACTTGTAGGCATACGCAATGAGTTAATGCAACAGGATGAGATCATCGAAAATGTGACTTTTATCGGGCAGGTTATTGAAGTACCTAACCCGGATGCATTAAAAAAACTTTGTTTCGATCTGCAGCATCATTTACATGATCACCTGGTGGTATTGTGTGCCAATATCGGGGGGAAAGCGCATGTAGCCGTGAGCGTAAGTGAAACGGTAGTGGTGGCCAAAAACCTCGATGCATCAAAGATCATCAAGGAGATCGTGAGCCCCATAATTAAAGGTGGCGGTGGCGGGCAAAAAACACTGGCAACGGCCGGGGGACAAAACTCTGGTAGTTTTGCAGAACTGATCAGCAAGGTGAAAGGACTGATTTAATATTTCTTTACCGGCCATACTGAGGATCATGCATATAATATTGGAAACGCCGAGGCTGTACCTTCGTTGTTTTGCCAACAGCGAAGAAGATGCTGCTTTGATTTATACATTAAACAGTGATGCGGAAGTATTGAGATACCTCCATGAGCCGGTTCTCCGGGATACCCAACATGCCAGGGAAATATTGCAGAATATTATCCTTCCCCAATATAATAACCGCCTCGGCCGCTGGGCTACCCATTTAAAGCAAAACAACGAATTTATAGGCTGGTGTGGTTTGAAATACCGCCCCGAACTAGGAGAGACAGACCTTGGCTATCGCCTGAAAAAAGCAGCCTGGGGAAATGGCTATGCCAGTGAAGCTGCAACTGCCTGTCTCAGTTATGCCTTCACTTCATTAGGGATTCACAGTATAACAGGCAGGGCGCATGTAGATAATACAGCATCTTTAATCATACTGCAAAAGATTGGTATGAAGTACGTTAAGGATGAAGTGATCGATTGTTGCCCCGTTAAAACCTTTGTTGCTTTCAATTCCGTTTCTCAAAAATTTGTTAAAGAAAAATAATTATTTGCGAAATCTTTCGTAATTCAAAATTTCCGCTTAGTTTTGATTTACTAAATTCTTCGTACATAAAAAAGTAAGTCATGCACAAATTAATTATTACCGCCCTGATGCCATGGATATTTGCCGCTATCGGGTACCGGGCTACAGCACAGGATGCTCCGAAAAAACCAGAAAATTCTAAAGAAGTCCAGGAGATCATCATCAAGAAAAAAGGTGGGAAAGATGCCACGCTTAAAATTGAATTTAAAAATGACCAGGTTTTGATTAATGGAAAGTCTTTGGTGGAATTCAAAGACGATGAGGTCACCATCAACAACAAAACTTACAAGTACAAACAGCTGGAGAAAGACATGGAAGGTTTTGGCCGCGACATGGAAAGATTTGGCCAGGAAATGGAGCTGGCATTTGGAGGAGACAATTTCAAAGGCAAAATGATGCCGGTGATGAGTGGCAGTTTCCTGGGCGTGAGCACCGAAAAAGATGATAAAGGCGCCAAAATCGTCAGCATCACAAAAGGAAGTGCCGCGGAAAAAGCCGGCCTGTTGAATGGCGATATTATTTATAAGGTAGACGATACAAAAATTGAAGGCCCCGCAGAACTGTCCAAAGCCATCAGTGCTAAAAAACCGAAAGCGGAAGTAAAGATCCATTATAAAAGAGATGGGAAGGATAAATCTGTAAAAGCAACGCTGCAGGAACGCAAAGAAGTGAGAAGTTTTTCTTTTTCTATGCCGGATGGCGGCACCAAAGCATTTACGCTGCCAAGAACTCCACGTGCGCCCGGCGCTGCAATGCCTCCCGGCAATTTCTACCGGGAAGATTTCGACTTTGGAGATAATGTGATTTTCAACCGCCGCCAGAAACTGGGCCTGAAGATCCAGGACCTGGAGGAAGGCAGCGGTGTAAAAGTGCTGGAAGTGGAAGAGGGTTCTGCAGCAGAAAAAGCTGGTCTTAAAAAAGACGACGTCATCACAGAAATTGGTGGTGTGAAAGTAAATAACACAGATGATGCCCGGGAACAGCTGCACCTGAACAGCGAAAAATCCAACTACCCGCTCACCGCAAAAAGAAATAATGCGGAAATGAAATTCGAGGTGAAAATTCCAAAGAAACTTAAGACCACTAATTTATAGCCAGGAATAAAACAGGGAAAAGCATCGGCAGTATTGCCGGTGCTTTTTTTGTGGTTTTGGTTGAGGCCCCCTAATGGGTGAATAGTGAATGGTGAAAGCTGGCAGGTTCGTTGAATTCGCGAAGACGCCTGTTGATTGCCGGGTGTGAGTGACCCTACCACTGGATCTTTTGTTGCAAATTTCTCGTTTCATTATAATTGCAACAGATTTTTTGTTGCAATTTTTTTGTTGCAATTTTTTTGCAACAGGTTTTTTGCAACAGGTTTATGGCAATTTAAAGAGCAATCAAGATTTTGCCACAAGGGCTGGGACCGTATTTTTACAGACAAGATCTTTCTTTCCTGGAAAAGTACCTTGCCGTACCACGGAAGGCCTTCTGCCTTTCAACTCACCACTCACAACTCACGTTCACCTTCCACCGCCGCCCTTCCTCCCACTCTTCTCCCACCCTCCTCCCACTCTCCTCCCTATCAAAGCCCACCCTACTCCCACTTGATTGCACTCAGATCAAACGCTGCCGCTGTCACCTTTTGCCTGGCATCCTCTTAAACCTTGATCATCTCGAACATCTGAACCCTTCCTCCTTCAACCACCTTCCACCGTCCAGTCACCGTTTCCCATTCACCATTCACCATTCACTATTCACCACGACCCATTCACCTATTGACCCATTCCCCCACCCATTGCCTATTGCCTATTGCCCATTATCTTTGCCGGGTGAAAAATAACGAGAAGTACCAGGTGGTAATAGGCCTTGAAGTGCATGCACAATTGCTTACCGCGACAAAATTATTTTGCGGTGATGCGATTGCATTTGGTGCCGCCCCAAACACCCAGGTCAGCCCAATTTCGCTTGCTCACCCGGGAACCCTCCCGGTGATGAACAGGGAAGTGATTGACCTGGCCCTCAGGCTTGGCCTGGCATTGAGCTGTAACATCAATCAGCATACTTATTTCGCACGCAAAAATTACTTTTACCCCGATCTGCCGAAAGCCTTCCAGGTAAGTCAACATACAGAACCCATTTGTATAGGCGGACACCTGGACATTCAAACCACGGAAGGCGAAAAAAAAGTAAACCTCAACCGGATACATATTGAAGAAGATGCGGGCAAAAGTATCCATGACCTGGAGAAGGATTTCAGTTGTATTGATCTGAACCGGGCAGGCACTCCGTTACTGGAGATTGTGACAGAACCCTGCCTTCACAGTGCCGAA
Organism: Chitinophagaceae bacterium; assembly: GCA_036676685.1. Lineage (GTDB taxonomy): Bacteria > Bacteroidota > Bacteroidia > Chitinophagales > Chitinophagaceae > Ferruginibacter. The sequence goes on from JAKFCK010000671.1 coordinate 4,407, forward strand.
GAAGCCTTTGTATTTTTAACCGAATTGCGAAAACTGGTGCGCTGGATCGAAGTATGTGATGGTAATATGGAGGAAGGCAGCATGCGTTGTGACGCCAATATCTCCATTCGCCTGGCGGGAGAAACCAGGTTAGGCACAAGGGTAGAAGTAAAAAACCTGAACAGCATAAGGAATGTAAAACGGGCGATCGAGGAAGAAGTAAAGCGGCTTATTGACATCACGGAAAAAAACGAAACCATCCGCCAGGAAACCAGGAGTTTCAACGCAGATAACGGTACCACCTTCGCACTCAGAAGTAAAGAGGAGGCAGACGATTATCGTTATTTCCCTGAACCTGATCTACCCCCTTTTTATATATCGGCAGAACATATCGAAGCGGTGCGGGCAAAAATGCCGGTACTCCCTGCACAACTGCAGCATAAATACAGGGAAGTTTACGGTCTTTCCGGGTACGACGCTGCTGTTTTATGCAGCGACAAAGACGATGCCTTGTTTTTCGAACAACTTATTGCTGAAAACGGGCTGCATAAACCTGCTGCCAACTGGATGTTGGGGCCACTGAAAGCTTATTGCAATGAACACAACTTATCTATATCGCAGCTACCCCTCAATGCTGCGGAGATTGCTTCACTGATTAATTTTACCGAATCCGGGAAAGTGAGTTTTAATATTGCCTCTACAAGGATACTGCCCGCGATGCTGGCAAACGGTGGCGGTGACCCCCTTGAAATGGCTACGGATATGAACCTTATCCAGGAAAGCGACGAAGGCACGGTTGAAGAATGGGTGAAACAAACCCTTGCATCAATGCCGGATAAAGTGAAAGACTACCGGTCTGGCAAAAAAGCACTGATCGGCCTCTTTGCCGGCCAGGTAAAAAAACTCAGCCAGGGAAAAGCAGATATGCCCCTTGTGAACAGGATCTTAGAGCAACAATTAAATCAATAATATTTACACCATATGAGAAGAATTTTTAGCGCCCTGTTTATCACTACCCTTTTTTTTTCCTGCAAGGATAAAGAGGACAAAGGAGAATTTACCCTGGAGGGTAACGTAAAAAATGTGCCCGACCAGGTGGTGTACCTGGAACAATTATTTTTTACTGATCAGCCGCCCCAGGTACTTGACACCGGCGAGATAAAAGGCGGCAAATTTGAGGTGTCAGGTAATGCTGCGGAAGAAGGATTATACAGGCTACGTTTTGAAAAACTCAACAGCGGGTTTATTTTCATCAACGACCAACCGGAAATTAACCTGCAGGCAGACGTCAATGATGTGAGCCTGGAAGGACCTAAATTTAACAGCCCGGCAAACCTGGCTTTAAAAAATCTCCTGCTGAATATCGAGGGTCAGCGTAAAGACATGATGGCCACCACCGCCCTTGTGGATACTTTACAGAAACAGCCCGGCACCGACAGTGCCCTGGCGGCAGCAAACGCAAGACTGGTAACGATCAGCAACCAATTTAACGAGTTCATTGTAAAGTTTATAGACACCACACGCCAGCCGGTGGTGGCCATGTTTGCCGTAGGATATACGCAAAGTGTTGCCCCTGCTCAATTATCCACCGTGATCCCTAACCTGGCCAAACGTTTTCCAACACACCGGGGCATTGCGGGTATTGTTAACCGTTATAAAGAAATGCTCGCTGCCGAAAGCCAGCCAAAAACGCCCAACACTGTGGCCCCGGCTGTGGGCGGGATGGCACCTGACTTTTCCATGGCGGATACAGAAGGCAAGCCCTTTTCTTTAAGCCAGCTAAAAGGAAAATATGTCCTTGTAGATTTCTGGGCAAGCTGGTGTGGTCCCTGCCGGGCCGAAAACCCCAACGTGGTAGCTGCCTACAATAAGTTCAAGGACAAAAACTTTACAGTGCTGGGCGTTTCCCTGGATGACAATAAAGACAAATGGCTGCAGGCCATCAAAGCAGATAACTTAACCTGGAAACATGTTTCTGACCTGAAGGGTTGGGAAAATGCCACGGTAAAATTATATGGATATGACGGTATCCCTTATAACGTATTGCTGGATCCCGAAGGAAAGATCATAGCAACATCACTGAGAGATGCGGCACTGCCCGCAAAACTGGCAGAAATATTAAAGTAGATTTTTCCTCTTTTGTAGCATGATAAGATAATAGTTTAAGTATAAAAAAAATCCCGGTTAAATGTTTAACCGGGATTTTTTTTATGGAGAAAATCATTAATTATCAATTACCGAACTTAATGCCGTGGAAGGATAATTCCCTCTTGCATAGAAAGTATAATTTCTGCCGGGAACAATAGTGGTGGCTGCACTTGCAGAAACCTGTGTATTCGTACCCGCTAACTTTAGTTTTAATACATAACTGGACACTGCTACTCCCGGTGTGGAATTAGCTGCTTTATTGGCAGGTACAGATTTGTAAGCAGACAGCAGGTTTAGATCCGGTGTGGCTACTGTGGCCAGGGTAGGTACTGCCGAATAAAGTAGTACGCTGTCTTTTACAACCGAACCTTCGCTTCTCACCATCAGTAGGTCAAGGGCCGGCGCACCGTTAGAAAGATTTAAAAACCTTATCCTGGCATTATCAGGATTCTCATCTTTTGTCCTGTCCGTATTCAACAGGATGCCCTTAAATGCACCAGCAGTGAGTACACCATACTGAAAAAATGAATAGGACTTACCAGCGGCAATGTCAAGGTTGCCGGTGTAATAATCGATAGGAGGCGTCGCCGTACCCGGATCCCTCGTCACCAGTGCCCTTGTGCCGGGGGCAAACCCAGCGTATATCCCTAATAAAGTACCGTTTACCGCAATGGCGGTAGTATTCACCTGCTTTTGATCTACCAGGATATGAAGGGTTTTGCTGCTTGAGTTCGCATTAGTGAAAGAAACATAACCAAGGTCCTTGTCAGGAGTGGTAGTGGGTGCATCCAACTTCTTACAACTGGTTGTAATAAATATGCAGCCCATCGCATAGAAAAATATTTTTCTGATCATAGTCTTAAAGTTTTAGGATTAGTAACCGCTGTTTTGTTCGATGATAGGGTTGGTATTCCTTTCCTGCTGGGGAATAGGCCATAAGAACCTATAGTCAGCATAAGGAATGAAAGGTGTGCCTGCTGCAGGTACTGCCCCACCGCACACAAAAGCCCCGATATTATTAAAACCATTTACCATCTTTTCCGGCACACCACCTGTACCAAATACCGGGTCCTGAACCAGGCGATGAATATCTCCCCAACGTTTTCCTTCTGCAAGGAATTCGATCCTTTTTTCTTTAAGGATTGCATTGATCAAAGCATTTTTATTGGCAAATGAACCTGAGGTGTACTGGTTAGTCACGGAATCAACGATGGCCCTGTTTCTTACTGTATTTAAAAGATCAACAGCCCTCTGGGAAACAGCCGTTGCATTCCTGGCTTCTGCCTCCGCCTGTATCAGCAAAACTTCGGCATAGCGGATATAAGGCGTCCAGTCAGACTGGTTCACCGCATCTGTATACTTGGAGGTGAATTTACTGGTGTTCCCTGTATTGTCGGTGCCATTGTAATACAATGCTGTCCTGCGCCGGTCTGTACAGGTCCACTCCGGCAAATTCCAGGAAATGGGGCTAACTGCCACCAGCCCTCTTCCCCCTGTAGCGGTGCTGCTCTGTCCATACATACGGGCAAGTGATGCATTCGTCTGGGGATTATCCAAAGGATCATTTTTTATAGAGAAGATACTTTCTTTGGAAGCGTTGTTTAAAAACGGACCGTTAACTACGGGTGTCAAAGCCCATCCGCCAATCGGGCTTACGACAGACGTAAAGTTGAGCGGATTAACGGTTGCAGGAATTAATTTCCCGCCTTCTGCAATCACGCCCGGCAGATCACTTTTGTGCAACTTAACGCGCATTTTTAACGCGATGGCAGCCGCTTTGGTAGCGCGGTACGTGGACTCGGAACCAGTGAGGGTTACGGCGAGGTTAGATTCTGCGAAATCAAGATCAGCAAGGATTTTGGTATACACTTCAGCAACTGTTTCGCGGGGAAGGGTTTTTGTGAGTTCCACAGCGGAGCTGGACTGAACGGCGAAATCCCTGTAAGGAACCCCTAATGCTGCACCATTTCCGTCAGAGAATGGCTTGGCAAAATGGATCAATAATTCATGATGTGCCATCGCCCTCAGGAAACGACATTCCGCTTCGTATTGAGCAGCAACGGCGGAGGTAATGATACCGGACGTACCCGCAGTTTTAAAACCCTCAATTGAAATATTGGCTTTATTGACCAGGGCATATAACTCCTTCCACATGTTCACATTGTTAGGGGAAGTGGGGTTATAAGTGGATTGATAAGTGATCGCAAAAAAAGTGGCTACGTTGATCATATCTTCTCCCCTCATATCCTGCTGCTCTACTGCGGCTGCTCCAAAGGGATAACCGCGCACAGCTGTAGCCCCCCCGTTCAAAGGATCATATACACCACTCTGCGCGGCGTCGTACACACCATTCAGTGCAAGTAAACATCTTTCTGCAGTGGCATAAGCCGTACCACCATCTATCTGGTTGAAAGGAGCCAGGTCCAGTTTTTCTTTACATCCTGCAAATAACAGGGTAATTGAAAAAACAAGGAGAATTGAAAATTTTGTTATGTATTTCATTTTGATAACATTAAGAATGATAAATTATAAACCCAGGTTCACGCCAAAAGAGATATTTCTCACTTGTGGAGAGATACTGTTATCCTGGCCGTTTTCGCTGTATGCTTCAGGATCTATTCCTTTGTAATTGGTCCATACAAATGCATTTTGTGCCTGCACAAAAAAACGTGCGCTCCGCAATGCATTTCGCGTAAGGGACTGTAACCTGCGCGCATCAAAATCATAGCCTAAAACAATGTTTTGTAAGCGCAGGAAATTACCACTTTCAATAAATCTTGTTGTAGCCTCGCCATTTTGATTGATGATAGCGTCCTGGTTGTACCACAACTTAGGCACATCGGTCACCTGTCCTGGTGTAGTCCACCTGTTTAACAAGTCTTTTCCTGAGTTGGCAAATTTTTGATTAGAAAGAATCTCCTGCCTGGTGATATTCATGATCTCGTTCCCGGCCTGGTAACGGAACATAAGTTCCAGCGATATACCGCGATAAGAAAATGTATTGGTTATCGCACCAAAATCAATGGGCTGGGCAGAACCAAGAATTTTTTTATCGGCCTGTGTCAGCGTTGTAGCTGCACCGAGGGTTGGATCGTTTAAAGAATTTGCAAAATAATAGGTGCCGTTAGAGATATTCCGTTGCACATACTTGCCGTCCTTATTCAAATAAACCGGGTTTCCGTTTCCACTGTTCACACCGGCAAATTCATATCCATACAAAGCGTTGATGGATTCTCCTACCCGGTTGATATTATAGTTGCTGGGGAATAATTCTGTTGTTTCTACTCCGCCGATCGTGAATAAAGACACGATCTTATTTTTTATATGGGAATAGTTGGCGTTGATGTTCCATTCAAAATCACCGGCCTGCACCAGCGTAGCGTTGATGCTTAACTCCACACCCTTATTTTGCACGCGGCCGATATTCTGGGAAATACTGTTTCCCGGGATACCCGTACTGAAGGGTGTAGGCACATCCAACACCAATTGATCAATTCAAATCTCCTGACCTACGACCAGTTGATGCACGCGGTATGGCCGGGCGTCGTTGTCAACCAGGAGACCGTGACCCAACGCGTGAAGCTCGTGCGTGATGCGCTGGGCGACGATTCGCAGAATCCGCGCTACATCGCAGGCGTCCGAGGTTGCGGATACCGGCTTATTCCGGCGGTCGAGCCAATCATCGATACCGACGCGAGTGCGCCCCATGCAGCAGGGAAAAACGCCACAGAGGCCATTGCTCCTGTGGGAGTCGGGAGGGCCCGGTTTCCTCGCTGGCGT
>JAKFCK010000672.1:0-7173 GCA_036676685.1 Chitinophagaceae bacterium
TTTCGGGTTGGGATTGGTTATAGTGCGTGCTCAAAAGGGGAAAGCCGGGATATTAAAAATTAATGCGACATCACCGGGTTTAAAAACAGGAGGTATAACCATAACCACGAACGCGGGTGTAAAAAAGTGAACCGTGAAAGAAAAAAAATAAAAACAGGTGCCGGTATGATCAACATTGTTGAAACGATTATAATTTAGCATTCGATCGTCGGAGGGGGTGATTATTCATCCTTCCCTTTTAAAACATTTCAATAAATGTTACTGATGCCTGCGGTTTTGGTCGGGGATTAAGTAAAATAAAAAAAGCAAAAAAGTGAGTGATAAATTAATGCACCAAACTATGCGCTGGTATGGCCCGAATGACGTGGTGAGCCTTTCTGATATTTTACAGGCGGGATGCGAAGGTGTTGTTACCGCACTTCACCATATTCCAGTGGGAGATGTGTGGACCATGGAGGAAATAACTAAGAGAAAAGAAATGGTGGAAGCTGCCGGAATGAGCTGGACAGTGATCGAAAGTTTGCCGGTGAGTGATGATATAAAAAGGAAGGCCGGCAACTACCTGGAGCATATCGAAAATTATAAAACCAGTTTGCGCAATGTGGCAGCATGCGGGTTAAAAGTAGTGACCTACAATTTTATGCCTGTGCTGGATTGGTTACGTACGGATGTAGCTTATGTTTTGCCGAATGGCGCAACGGCATTGTATTTTGAAAGGCTTGCATTTGTTGCATTCGACCTGTTTTTATTGAAAAGGCCAGGGGCAGAAAAAGATTATTCTGCCTGGGAAATAGAAAAAGCTACGCAGAAATTCGCTTCGATGACCGGGGAAGAAAAGGAAAGAATATTGAATAATGCCATGCTTGGTTTACCGGGCAGTGAAGAGGCGTTTACTCCCGAACAGGTTTTGGCAGCCTTGCAAACCTATGCTGGTATAGATGCAACAAAACTATAAGAACATTTATTTTATTTTTTGGGGGAGGTCATACCCGTTGCAGAAGAAGTAGGGTTAAAAATGGCGATCCACCCCGACGATCCTCCCTATTCCGTATTAGGACTACCCAGGATCATGAGTACCGAACAGGACATTGCTGACCTTGTGAATGCAGTGCCCGGTACCGCGAACGGGTTATGTTTCTGTACCGGCTCTTTTGGTGCTAGGCAGGATAATGACCTGGTGAGAATGATACAGCGCTATGGCGATCATATCCACTTCTTACATTTAAGAAATACAAAACGTGATGGTGAGGGCAACTTTTTTGAGGCCGACCATTTAGGTGGGGATGCGGATATGTATGCAATTGTAAAGGAAGTGTTGCTGCTCATGAAACGCAGGAATATTTCTTTACCTATGCGCCCCGACCATGGCCACCAGATGCTGGATGACCTGAAAAAGAAAACCTATCCAGGCTATTCGGCTATTGGAAGATTAAAGGGATTGGCAGAATTACGCGGTGTTGAATACGCGATAAGCCGGACCATCTAAATCATTGGGCCGGCAAAAATACCGGTGAAAAGCTGGCATATTGTAAGAACAAAATATCCAGGTGAACAATTTTTGAGTAACCGTAAAACGCTGCAAATAATAAATATACCGGCTAGCCGTGCAAAAAAAAGTTTATTTAATTGTATCCTTCCTCCTTAGAGAAGATTCCCTAATGACTAACTCAGAACTCAAAACAACAGTGTCTGTATAATTTTTTTCAACACCGGATTCAAGTTGATTAATGAGCATTCGTGCTGCTGTTTCCCCCACGTTTAAGCCGGAGTAATTTATAGTCGTAAGCTTGGGTTCAATAACGGTACTTATCGTATCATTATTAAAACCTGCCACAGCAATGTCTTCCGGAACCCTGATACCCGCTTCTTTAAATTGTTGTATACATATAGTGGCGGAAAAATCACTGGTGACAAACAAGCCATCCGGCATTTGTTTCATTTTCATTATTTGTTTAGCTGCGGCAAGGCAACTGGTCTTCTCAAGATCATTTATGAATACAATTTTCTCGTCATGGCTGATTTTGTGCTCTTTCAAAGCTGCCCTGTATCCTTTATATCGCTGATCATAAACGTTTCGGGTAAGATTGCCGGTTATGTGTGCTATTCGTTTGCAACCCTGGTCTATAAGGTGTTTGGTGACTTCATAACCGGCTTTAAAATTATTGATGATCACTTTAGTTCCCACATTGTTCTCTTCAACTCTGTCAAAGAAAATGACCGGGATTTTTTTATGGATGAATTTATCAAAATGTGAAAGATCAGGTGTGTCAAAAGCCAGGGAAGCAACTAAGCCGTCTACCCGTTTATGAAAAAGATTGTGCGCATTTTTTACTTCCCTCACACCGGATTCAGCTGAGTGCGCAATAAGAATGTCATAATCAGTTTCAGCAATAACTTTTTCTATCCCGGAAAGGACCGACAACATAAAAGTGCTATTAAGCTCGTGAACTAAAACCCCTATGGTATGGGTCTTTTTCTTACGCAGGTTACTTGCAAAATTGTTCGATCTATATCCTAACTCCTTCGCTTTTTCAAGTATCCTCTTACGGGTATTCGCACTAATTACACTATTACCTTGTAAACCCCGACTTACTGTTGCAGCTGATATTTTTAACTTGGCCGCAATATCATAAATGGTAACCTCTTTATCCTGTTTCATTATTTGTAAGTGATAGCTGGCAAATATATCGGAAAAAAGACTGGTTGATGAACATATTTTCGGTGGCGAACTTGTATTTTTCGCATCCTTTGGGAATGATTGTATTCCGAAGATCTTTTGTCCTCTATCTAAGTCATAGGATATTTTTTTCCCTCTGTCCTCACCATCATGTTACCATGAAGCATCGTTAGTTACAAAGAGAAAAACGAGAGTTGATTTCTTTACAGGTAATAGTTGAGGGGAAATAAGTCCGGAAAGAAAACCGGATGCAATCAACAAAACCCCCAAATTGAAAGCTGTGCTGCTTAATCGAAAATTATAAATGTTGTTCGTGCTTCCTATCCTACCCAAATCCTTGTCAACTTTCAAATACTGCTGAGTAACCTTCCGCTCTCGCAACAGTTATCCTGCATTTTAGCCCGGCTGTCAGTGAACAATTAAAATAAGTTTATCCCGCCTTGGCACCTTTTTTTAAAATTATTTAATGCAATCGGTTGCAAATAACCAAATAAAGATGATATTAGCCTCCTGATTTCCTTTTAGAGGATAGATATCAATTTAGTTTGCGAGTTGTCAATGTGAATTTTTATTTGAAAACCAATAAAATAAACAAATAGGCTTAAAACAATGATGAATCAGTCCTGCCTATAGGTGGATTAGCAGGGTAACTACAAGTCTGACGCCTGGAGGTAGCCCTTAAATTTCATGAGGGGCGCCACCAACCGAAGAAGGTTGCAAGAGGCTAAAAAATAAAAGGCCTAATAAAAAATGCTATGATATCACCCGGGATGGATTTTAGCACATCTTCCATTAAAGTTCAGGCCCGGGATGCCGCAGCCCAAAAATTTTAGTGTTCATTTTTTCCGGCGGGGTGAAAAGTAGCCGGAAAAAAAAGTTAGGACGAGTAACGCAGGGATAACAAAGGCTAATTAATGTGAGGCATTGCTTATTTTTTTAATGTTACAGAAGTGCAGGTAATAAAGCTTGCAGGGAATAGATGTCAGGAAATGAAGGGCACTTTCCCTCGCAGGGTGTTTTTTTTGTTGCAGCCATGACAAGTTCTTCCAAAAGCCTCTAACGCGAAGAAACAACGATGTCTGAAACATTTGTTTCATCTATTTCAACAAATGAGAGCATATAAAGCGATAGGTTCCTATAGTTTTACTTCCTTACTCACGAAATGTTTTGTAAAAATGTATTGTAGACTTCCTGCTGTTGCCTGCCTTTGGTTGATAGCATTAACAAGCAGTGTAGAAGCTCAACCGAAATCCGGTAGTGTAACCGCAACCCCTGGACAATCTTCTTTTGATTCTTCCGTCTATTACAACCAGGTAAAGACTTACCTTAATCCGGTATTACCGGGAGATCACCCTGATCCAACCCTGTTAAAAGTCGGCGATGACTTTTACCATTGTGGTTCAAGTTTTCACTTTACGCCTTATTTGCCAATTTATCATTCGAAAGACCTGGTACACTGGGAAGTTATCAGCAGGGTTGTTCCCCCTTCAAAAGCCGGGTTTGTAACGGACAGGCCCTCTGCCGGGATTTGGCAGGGAGCTATTACATACTTCTACGGTTCTTACTGGATCTACTTTTCAGCAAACGGCCAATGGTTTTCGAAAGCTGCCACCCCGAAAGGGCCATGGACTGATCCCGTGCCGGTAAAAACCAACGAGACAACGGGACCTCTCGGCTATGACAATTCGATTTTTGTAGACGACGATGGAAAACCTTACATGCTGATAAAGAACATGCAGAAAGTAAATCGCATACAAGCCCTGGGCAGGGATGGACAACTTACTGACACCGTAATGAATATGGACTGGATTAATGCGAAACAGCAGTACAGTTGGGCCGAAGGTCCGGTAATGAGCAAACGTAATGGCTATTACTATTACTTTCCTGCAGGAGACGTTTCTGGTGGCCAATATGCCATGCGCGGCACCGCTCTTTCTGCTGATTCAACGAAATGGGAGAGGTTGGGAGAATTTTTCAGGCCCGTCACCGATCGGAAAACAGGCTTTCGCAGGCCAAACCATATTGCTGCTCCTGTTCAACTTACTGATGGCACCTGGTGGACAATAGGGCAGAGTTACGAAAGAACCGGAGACGATGATTGGTCGGGTACGGGACGCCAAAGTGGATTGTACCAGCTTACATGGGAGGGTGATCGTCCGTGGGGTGTGGCACCTACAACCCAGCCCGTAGAGAGACCCAATCTACCCAAATCCGGCATTCATTGGCGTGCCGTTGTTTCAGACTATTTCGACAGCAGCAGCCTTAACCTGTGGTGGCATTTTCTGAGTAATAAGGCCTATACACAGTATTCGCTCGCTGCCAGGAAAGGATGGTTGCGCTTGCTGCCGGATACCACCCGTGCACATCTCCTCCAAAAAGAAACCGACCATTATTATACCGCTGTCACAAAGGTTGATTTCAATGCAACCGACACTGCTACAGCAGGGCTTTATCTTACTAACGGAAATCAACAGGTAAACGCAAGGTTATATAGCGGCTACGACAACGGCAAAAAGATCGTCTTTAAACTGGATACAGCTATTCAGAGCATTCCCAACACATTCGGTAATACCGTTTGGTTGAAGATTGAAAGAAAGGATCATCAATTAACTGCCTATGCAAGTGGGAATGGTAATAGTTGGGTTGTTGTAGGATCTGCGATTAGTGCAATAAGCATGGATAAGGTTCAGCCAAACTATAACTCGTGGGTAGGCACCAGTGTAGGTTTATTTGCGGACGGTAAACCTGCTGATTTTGATTTTTTCATTTGTAAAGATGGCTTCTCGACTCTTCCTGCGGCGGGCTACAGCAATTACTTCGGTGTTGAAAAAGCTGGCCAGGCATCAGACAAAATTGTCACCAACTCATCAGCAAAAGGTGGATGGTTTATGATTTCAGGAGTGGAATTGGGTAAGTATAAAAGAACGCCTGCACAAGTTGAGATCGTAGCATCTTCTAAAGTTTCCGGAACATTGGAAATATGGCTCGATGGTTTAACGAATACCGATGGAAAGCTAATAGCCATTCTACCTGTGAAGGCAACTGGTACGGAGGGCAACTTTAAGGCTTTCACCAAAACGCTGAAAAATGTATCGGGGCATCATGATGTCTTTATAAAATTCCGGGCGGCCAGCCCGAAGGCCATTTCTATTCGATCTATTCGTTTTTTACCTTTCAAATAACAAACATGAAAATAAAGCTGGGTTGCTTTTTATTCCTAACCATTATTTTATTTAATGCTCCTTCATTTTCCCAGGATAAGAATTTTTATATTTTCCTGAGCCTGGGGCAATCAAACATGGAGGGGAGCGCCAAAATTGAAGCGCAGGATACGATAGCAGTGGATAAACGCTTTAAAGTTATGGAGGCCGTTGATTGTCCCAACCTGAACAGAACTAAAGGCAATTGGTACACGGCTGTTCCACCCCTAACCCGATGCAGAACCGGGCTTTCTCCTGCGGATTACTTTGGCCGAACTATGGTGGCCAATCTTCCCGCTAATGTAAGGATTGGTGTTATCAATGTTTCTGTCGGCGGCTGTAAGATTGAACTTTTCGATAAGGATAATTATCAGTCCTATACTTCAACTGCCCCCGGATGGATGACTAACATGATAAAAGAATACGATGGAAATCCTTATGCACGCCTCGTGGAGATGGCAAAGCTGGCGCAGAAAGATGGGGTAATCAAAGGAATTTTGTTGCACCAGGGCGAATCAAATACAAACGACAGTACCTGGCCACAAAAAGTCGCCGGAGTATACGGTAACCTGGTCAGAGACCTTCAGCTTAACGCCCGCGATGTACCGTTGCTTGCCGGTGAACTGGTAAACGCTGACCAGGGAGGGAGGTGTGCAAGCATGAATATGATTATCGCTACCTTACCGCAAACCGTTGCCAACGCACATGTCATTTCTTCAAAAGGTTGCCCGGGTGCACCGGACAAGCTGCATTTTACGGCAGAGGGTTATCGAATGCTCGGAAGCCGATATGCAGTAAAAATGCTTTCGTTATTAGGTCATCAGGTCGGTGTGGGGAATGTAATACCGGAAGGCCAACCCTCCTCTACAAACATACCCGGAATACAGTACCCGAGAATACTTCCGGATAACCGGGTGCTGTTTCGTGTTAAGGCCCCGGATGCGCAGAGAGTGCAGGTAGATTTGCTTAAGAAATATGACATGCTGAAAGACACCGGCGGCATCTGGATAGTAACTACTGAACCTGTGGCAGAGGGCTTTCATTATTATTCATTACTGATTGATGGTGTTCCGGTGGTTGACCCCTCAGGAAAGACGTACTACGGTATGGGCAGAATGGCCAGTGGTATTGATATCCCGGACAAAGACATGGAGTATTACCAGGCCAAAAATGTGCCTCACGGCCAGGTGCGAATGTTGAATTATTATTCAGACATTACAAAAGCCTGGAGAAGGGCGTTCATTTACACACCTCCAGGTTACGATCAAAATACAACCAAAAAATACCCGGTATTAT
>JAKFCK010000673.1:0-4500 GCA_036676685.1 Chitinophagaceae bacterium
GCCGCATCAAATTCATATACCATCAGGCTTTTGGTTTTGTATTCCGGGATGGTATCGAATGGTATCGTGTAATGGTCAACGTTAGGAAGGTAATTTCCTTTGGCGCTGGTGTTGGCCACGAGTCCTGTGGGGTACCATTGAAAACTTACGCCATCGATATTGGCTTTTGCTACCGCTTCTGCATAGGCGGGTGATTCGCTGATATTGTAATAAACAGGTTTTGACCAGCCGGTACTTTTCACTGCAGCCACAAGACGGTTTATATAACTGGTTACAAAGGGTTTCGTACCACTGTGCTGCGGTTCGTTATTAATTTCCACGGCAATCACATCGGGGTCATTGCCGTAGCTAAGGTTGGTGTATGGGTTTACGTGTTTAAATAATTGTTGCAGGTAATTTTCCTGGGCCCGTATGGCTGTGTCATTCACAAGAGCTTTGCTTTTTCCATATTTATGCGAAAAACCCGGTGTCTTTTCATCCCGTTCTGGATAACCGTTTCCCCAGAATGCAATAGGAGTTATGATCGTTCTGATATTTCTTTTTTTGAGTTCTGCCAACAAAAAATCATAAAGCCGAAGGTGTTCATTCTGCAGCAGGTTACCCGCGGTGTCGCTGATCTCGGTGTCCCAGATATGTACGCGGAATGCATCCAGGCCCAGGCGTGCCATATGGTACACATCCTGTTGAATAGCTTTTTGCAGGTCGATGTTTAATGTTTTGTGTGCACGATAAGCAAAGGCAAAAGGTGCGGTGTAATTCACGCCAAAAAAAGCAGCCTCTTTTTTGTTATTGGTCCAGCGTAATATGCCCTGTTCATCAACATACACAAGATTGGAAGAGGATGGTTGTTTTTTTTGTGCAACACACGAAAAGCATAAAACGAGCAGCAGGCACAGGGTTAAAATTTTGGATACTTGCATTAAAGAAAATTGTTGGTTACACATGATCGTCCAAAACTACTTACTGCCGGTGGAATATCGGGGAATTGTTTAGCTTAAAAGGTTCGTTAGTTTCCTTTACCTGCAACTTGTATAATTTTGCAAAGTTTTACCGCATAACATTCGGTACCTGACCTCGCTGGCGGCCGGCCGGACATATTTACATGGTTTGCTTTCCAACGTATGGCTCCTTTCTTTGTTAAAGCCTGCCAATCCCACTAATCAGAATCAAGGTATTCAATGATGTCGATCATTACCCCTCAGACCGGGGATTTATAGTTTTATTGAAAAAATAGTCCCTTGCCGGTAATGAAAAAAATATTAATCAACCTAAACTTTTCGACCATGAAACATTTAGCAAAAATAGGCGCTATAGGCCTGGCCGTGTTTGGCTTTAGCCTGTCATCTTATGCACAGGAGCTTTTGCCCGAGGTAAGAATGGTGGCACTCAACTATAAGTATTTAAAATCCGTTACGGATACTAATGCGGCCCAGCCTGTAAGATTACTGGAACGCAGGGCGGCGACCTACGATGTAAAAAATTCCGAATTTTATGAGGACGATGCAGAAGGGTACTTTATTTCCTTTTACATCCCCGCTGGCCAGATCCTGGCTATCTACGACAAGGATGGTAAACTGTTGCGTACTGCAGAAAAATTTAAAAATGTAGCAGTGCCAAAACCCGTGAGAGATGCGGTAAATGAAAAGTATCCTAAATGGACTATTTCCCAGGATGTGTACCTGGTAAACTACACTGATTCACCAGGCGATAAAAAAATATACAAATTAGTCCTGGAGAATGGCAATAAACGGATCAGGGTAAAAACAAATGAGAAAGGGGAATTTCTTTGAAAGCTGGTTTCGGCCCCGGATATATAGAAGGATAGCAGGAACTGGATGGATCTGCTCCGTTAGTGTTTCAGTTTTTATACATGGTTTGCGAATCATGCACACGGGTTTTTGCCCTGTCTCAACCCATTTGCCAACGGAAAACAGTGCCTAAAACTTTTACCATGAAAACATTAATGATGTATTTTGGGTTGTTTGTTTTGACAATGGGCTGCACAACATCCCGTATTACGCATTCCTGGAAGGCCGCATCACTTCCGTCAAAAAAATACACTAAAATAATGGTGGTTGGCCTTATCCAGGATAGCGACCGAAATCTGCGAGGGAAAATGGAAAACCACCTTGTAGGTGACCTTTCTGCCCGTGGATATTCTGCGATATCTTCCCTGGAAGCTTATGGCCCGAAATCGTTTGAACGTATGACGGAAGCAGAGGCACTGAACAAACTCGACACAGGTGCCGTGGACGGGGTTATCACTATAGTGTTGTTGGATAAAGAAAGAGAACGCCATTATGTGCCCGGCAGGGTTTACTATTCTCCCTATGTGGTTTATCACAGGCGGTTCTGGGGTTATTATACTACCATCTACGATCGGATCTATACACCTGGCTATTACACCGTGGATACTAAATATTTTTGGGAAAGTAATTTTTATGATATCACCACAAAGGAATTACTCTACTCCGTGCAAACAAGGTCATTTGACCCGGGTTCTGCTGAAGCCCTCGCGCACGAATATGGTAAAATAATTATAGATGATATGGATAAGAACGGGATATTGAAATAATCTTTGCAAGCGCTCCTCGTGTTCACGACCGGCGCTTTATTTTTTCCTTTTATCTTCTTACCCGGTTGCTGAAATGGCTCTCATCGCCTGCCCGGGATTAACTTTACTTAGACTTAAATGTCACAATTGTTTGCCAATAGCCGGCTTTAACAAAGCCTTGCTTAAACTTAACTGTCCAACTCTCATCTTACTCCACGATAGATAGTAAAATAACCGGTGCTCACTCTTTAGCTTTCTGCTTCTGCCGGTTGAATCAGGGAGCACAGAAATTTTAAATTTTAATAGCTATGAAAAAACTTTTAACCTCTTTTTTTGCCGGCCTGGTAGTTTTCGTAACATCAGCATCGGCATCGGCCGTTCAGGCCCGCGTTATCCTGAATTCGAACACAAACTATGAAGTGCAAATTGATGGTCGCGCTTACAACACCGGTACAACAACAATTTCCGACCTTTCCCAGGGTACCCATACTGTAGCGGTGTACCAGGTTGTATCCAACGGCATTTTTGGTATCGGTAAAAAAAGAAACCTTGTTTCGTCTGAGCAGTTTAGCCTTGGATCCAATGATGTGACGATTGATGTAAATCAGAACGGCCAGGCCCGTATTTATCAAAGCGGGTATGATGACAACAATAATAACCCGCGCAAAGGGGAGGGAACTTATAACAACACGGGTTCAAAAAATGGCGCATACGGTAAGAGTGAGGGAAAAGGCAAGGGACATAAATATGGCCATTACAAAAACAAGAAAGGAAAAAGCAATAACAAAAAACAACAACAATTTGATGATCACGATGATTACAGCAACAATCCCCGCGGTAATAACTAAGTCTTACCTGTGGAATCAAAGTCGCCTTAGGGCGGCTTTTTTTTGTCACGGGCGCAGGGTATGCTGCTATTTTATTTTTGCCTTACGCTAATCGAGGTTAACATTGCCCCTGGTAAACTTAAGAGTGTATTTAAATTGATAGATCCTCCACCCGATCCCGTGTTTCATCAGGCTGATATCGTAAGTTCCTATAAAATCTCTCGTATTTCCTTTGGTCGCTGATTGTTTGTAGTGGGTTGCCGTGGCATATGCAAAAACGGTAGCGGTGATATCATTGATGTGCACAAGGTAGTTTCCCGCCAAATGATTTACCGAATCGACACCTTGAAACCCTTTCCTCCAGTTTTCGCAAATAGCTTTTGAAGTGGTTTCGGCTTTAGGACCACCAACGGAGGACATGTCGAAAAACACATCGTCAGAGAAAACTTCTGCCTGCAGTTTTTTCCATTCATGCTGGTCTGTGTAAATGAATAATTTGTTGATGACCTCCACAATTTCCTCGCGAACTGAATGAGTTACCATAATGTTGTTTTAATTCTTCGTAAAATATAATGATTTTGCAGGAGCGGTTCCGCGTTCCCGAAAGCCACCACTAAATTTAAAACAAAAAGTCCATTTTTTTAATCTTATCCCGGCGTATAAAACCGCCTCCGGCATCATAAGGCTGGAGACTCAGTGTAAAACAGGTGGCTCACTCACATCCCGTCTGCAATGTATAGACCCGCGCTATGCATGGGGGGCAAATAGGAGGTAAAGGAAGATATGAGTCCGTTCCGTTACGGTTATTGATATTTGAATGCAGAAATTAAGGCAGAAGTTAGGGAATAGGGATGTTAATGTGAATGATGATCGTTACTTATCAGGGTTTGAAAAAAAAGAAGTCCAACAAGGTGCAATTTATCGCCTTACGGTTTAGGTATTTGGAAGATACGAAAGCTACTTTTCATGGCTATAAAAAGACCTGCCACAACACTTTGCTGTCACTATTCTAAAATTGCAAAAAGAAGCCGCCCCTTTTGAAACAGCCTCTTTTACATACAACCTGATTTGGCAGGAATTTTACCTGTAAAAAGTGAAAAGTTAAAAGGAGGTTCCGGC
>JAKFCK010000674.1:0-25075 GCA_036676685.1 Chitinophagaceae bacterium
AACCAGTATCCACTTTTTCTTCCGGCTCATCAAGGTTCTGCACCCTCATTGTTACTTTATACTCATAATCGTATTTAAGCCTGCCCGAAAGAAAATAAGATTTTTCTGCCTTAAAGGTTAACAGGCCATTGTCTTTGTTGATCTTTAATCCAACCGGGGAGTTCTTTAAAAACCAGTAGTAGTTTTCCAATGGTTTATTGATGATGAACTGGTACCGCAAAGTTGAATCTACATGCAGGTTGAAGTAGGGATTCAGATTTTTGATCCTAAGCGCAGTATCCACCGGTTTAATATAAGGTGTGATCGTGGTATCCTCCGGAACCTGGGCAAATACTGCCAACGAACTAACGGTAAAGAATATAATAAAGATCGCCCGGTTCAAGACCATAGATATCTGATTTGTTTTTTGTGGGGCGAAGATAATTAAATGAGAAAATTTTCCCGAATTAATATGGTCCCGCTAAAAGAAAACCCGTTGAAATAATCCAACGGGCCTTTTTTTGTGTGCTTCAGAATGAAGGCACTGGACATTATAACGTGCCCCGGGGGTTTTTATTTTAAGCGTCCACCGTCCATGGTTTTATATGGCCACTATACTATTTATAATTGGTTAATAAGCCGTGTTTTATAATTTTACGGTCATAAAAAAAAATATATGAAACCAGTTCTGATTTGCCTGCTGATCCTTTCATCCGGTATTTGCGCTAAAACACAGACCCCTGCCGATTCAGTAAAGGCTGCTGTAAATGATCTTTTTACCGCGATGAGAAACAGCGATGGTGGATTTTTAAAGTCATGTTTTGCCGACAGTGCGGTGTTGCAATCCATCGCTAAAGACAAAGAGGGGAACCTGCTGGTAAGAAACGAATCAGTAGCTGATTTTGCAGGTTCCATAAGTAAAGCCGCCAAAGGTGCATTAGATGAACGGATCACTTTTGATATGGTAAAAGTTGATGGGCCGCTCGCGTCGGTCTGGACCCCGTATTCTTTTTATTACAACGGCAATTTTAGCCATTGCGGTGTAAATTCATTCCAGTTGGTTCGAACAAAAAACGGGTGGAAGATTCAGCACCTTATTGATACGAGGAGAAAAACCGGGTGCCTTTAAAAAACAAAACCTCCCCAGGAATGGAGAGGTTTGCCTTTTTTTTAAAACAAAGGTATCAACTGTATGTAGTCATGATCATTATTGAACGCTGATGGCTTTTGCACCCGCTTTCAAGATTTCTTTTTTTGGCAATTCAAGTTTAAGGATACCATTTTCATATTTTGCCGCAATATTTTCTGCGTCAATTTTTTCGTCGATGGTAAAACTGCGTTTGAAACCGCGGTAAGTAAATTCTTTCCGGATCACTTTATCCGCATCCTCTTTTTTCTCTTCCTTTTTCTCTGTGCTGATCGTAAGGACATTGTTGTCCAACTGGATAACAAAATCTGTTTTTTCAAATCCGGGTGAAGACAGTTCCACCTGGTAGGCATCTTTGGTTTCAATGATATTTACCGGAGGGAAATTCAATACGTCTTCCCTGAACGTTTTAGCCACAGTGGTTGGAAACTCATTAAAAAGTTCTTTCATCATACCATCTAAAGAACGGCCCAGGTTGTTGTTCACTTTTACGAGTGTCATGTTTCTTATTTTTTAATTTTTTAAAATTGTTGTTTCTACTAAGTCTTCAAACGACATTCCAATCAAACAAGATGGCCAATCTTGCAGCTTCGATCATTTATGCAGGACACTTTGGCGTATTAATATCATTAGGCATGACATAGAGTCAGTCATCCAAGTTTAAGACGTTCCCAAAATCATAAATGTATTATAGTAATTAGCATGTAATTTTGCGCATTATAAATAGCATAAATCAACAAAATATGTATCCAGAAGAAATAGTCATTCCTATGAAAGAGGAATTAACCGAAAATGGTTTCACAGAGTTATTAACCGCCGATGATGTAGAAAATACCTTGAGTAAAAAAGGGACCACTTTGGTAATGATCAATTCAGTTTGTGGCTGCAGTGCCGGCACAGCACGACCGGGTGTATTACTCGCAGTAAATAAAGGCACAAAAAAGCCGGATAATATCACTACCAGTTTTGCCGGTTTTGATATAGAAGCCGTGAACCAGGTTAGGAAACACCTGGTGCCTTACCCACCGTCCTCACCGGCTATCGCATTATTTAAAGATGGCCAGCTCGTGCATATGATAGAACGCCATATGATCGAAGGCAGGAGCGCCCAGATGATCGCTGATAACCTGATCGGTGCGTTTGAATCGCATTGTAACTGAGAATTAAAACATTTGAAATTTCCTCCTGTACTGAAAAATGCAGGAGGATTTTTTATTGCTGTATATTGCAGCAATTTTTTACCTAAACGTTACGCATGTATCCCAATTTATATTATGTTTTTAAAGACTGGTTTGGAGTAGAGTGGAAGAATCTTGCATTTTTAAACACGTTTGGTTTGTTTGTGGCGCTGGCTTTCGTTGCAGCAGCAGTGGTGCTCAGTGCCGAACTGAAGAGAAAGGAAAAATTGGGATTGTTGCTTCCCCGGGAAGAGATGATCACGGTTGGAAAACCTGCATCTATGATGGATATCTTCCTGAATGGCATCACTGGTTTTATTTTCGGGTACAAATTGTTCGGGTTGTTTTTCAGCAAACCTCCTGAAGTAAATGCACAGGATTATATCTTTTCAACAGAAGGTAATATTGCCGGCGGCCTTTTAATTGCTGCCCTGCTTGCCGGGTTGAAATGGTGGGAGAAAAATAAACAGAAACTAAAAACCCCGGAACGCAGAACTGTTCGGATCTGGCCGCACGACAGGGTAGGAGATATCATTATCCTTGGGTTGATATTCGGCATCCTTGGTGCGAAACTGTTTGACAATTTTGAGCACTGGGATGAGTTTGTTCAGGACCCTCTCGGAAGGATCTTTTCGCAAAGCGGGCTCACTTTTTATGGAGGGCTGATCCTGGCTACAATAGCCATTTGCTGGTATGCCCGTAAAAAAGGGATTAAGATCAAACACCTGGTGGATGCTGCTGCCCCCGCATTAATGATTGCGTATGCCATCGGCCGCATCGGCTGCCAGGTTTCCGGTGATGGGGACTGGGGCGTTTATAACAGCGCATATATAAGCGATAATTCCGGCAATGTAACAGTTGCAGCTCCCGGTGATTTTGAAAAACAACTGCAGAAAAACGCTTCCTATTTTACTGAAGGAAAAGCGACGGACAGCACCGGCACGTCTACTTACGTCACGGACAGGGTATATGGTACCCTTGATGCTGTGCCGCATAAACATTTCCAGGGACCGTCTTTTCTCCCCACCTGGTTTTTTGCTTACAGTTATCCGCAAAACGTGAATAAAGATGGTATTGTAATGCCTGGGATAACGGATGAACACAACCGTGTTTTGCCTCAGCCCGTCTTCCCGACCCCATTATATGAAATCATCATTTGTACCTTCCTGTTTCTTTTTTTATGGGCGATCCGGAAAAAGGTCAAGACGCCGTTTGTCCTTTTTGGGATTTACCTCGCTATAAACGGTGTGGAGCGGTTCCTGGTAGAATCCATCAGGGTCAACAAAGTATATAACCTGTTCGGTCTTCACCCTTCCCAGGCACAAATAATAGCTATTATATTGGTGATCATTGGATTAGCTACTATCTTAGTCGCCAAAAAATATTCCTCCCGGCTTTAATCTTCTGGCTGTAACTTATTATAAAGGATAATCGTTTGACTCTTATCAAACCGGTTATCCTTTTATTTTGCCTTCCAATTATAAAACATTGTACTATGCAAAACAAAGTACCTACGTTTGTGAAGTAGTTATCAAAGTATATAACTAGTTATTAATTAGCCACATTCCAACAGCCATTGGAATAAAACAAAAAAGTATAGTCATGAAAAAACTCTTTACACTGCTGGTGTTAACCAGTACCTCGCTGTGCGCACTTGCCCAGAACGGGGGGAAAATTTCGGGAATGATCAAAGATGGCGGTAACCAAAAAGTGATTGATGCGGCCAGTATATCGCTGCTGCGGGCGGCCGATTCTTCTTTGGTAAAAACATCAGTGACAGATAAGGCAGGAAACTTTGTATTTGAAAATGTAACTGATGGCAGCTACCTGGTGGCTGCAGCTTCCGTTGGACACCGGCAGGTTTACAGTGGGCAGCTCGTGGTTTCAGCGGCTAATCCCATAGTCAGTACTGGTTTGCTGCAGCTGCAGCCAGTGAGCAAAAACCTGGCTGAAGTGGTCGTTACGGCCAAAAAACAGTTCATCGAAAGAAAGATTGATAAAATGATCCTCAATCCCGAAGCGCTGCTTTCCAATGCCGGTACAACTGCACTGGAGGTATTGGAAAAGGCACCGGGAGTAACAGTGGATAAAGATGGTAATATCAGCCTGAAAGGTAAACAGGGGGTATGGTAATGCTGGATGGTAAGCCAAGTTATATGACAGCTACCGAACTGGCTAATTACCTGCGAGGTATGGCATCTTCAGCCATCGACCAGATTGAGATCATGACCAATCCCTCTGCAAAGTATGATGCTGCCGGAAATTCCGGTATAATCAACATTAAGACTAAAAAGAATAAACAGAAGGGATTTAATGGCTCAGCAGCGATAGCTTACGGCCAGGGTGACTATGCAAAAACGAATAATAGCCTCAACCTCAATTATCGAAAAAATAAATTCAACCTTTTTTCTACCCTCAGTGGTAACTACCGGGAGGATTACCAGCGCCTGGATATAAAGCGTCGTTATACAAACGATGATGGCTCTACAAAGGCCATATTTGAGCAGGAGTCTTTCCAGAAAAAATACAGGAATAACTATGGCGGTAAAGTAGGGGTTGATTATTACGCCAGCAAAAAAACGACCGTCGGTATGGTAGTATCCGGGTATTACAGCCCAAGCGCCGAACGCGGGCTGAACACGAGTTACCTCAAAAATAGTGTCGGTATCGTTGATTCAATAGTGACCGCGAAAAATGTGGAAGACGGCGCTTGGAAAAATGGCAGTATTAACTTCAACATGCGCCATACGCTGGATTCTACAGGGCGGGAGATTACTGCCGACGTGGATTATGTGAATTACATTTCTGAAAGGGACCAGTTATTTACCAACAGCAGTTTCCGCCCCGACTGGACAAAAAAATCTGCAGATCTGCTGGAAGGTACCCTTCCCTCTGATATCAGGATATATTCTGCGAAAGTGGACTATGTACATCCCTTTAAAAGTGGCTTAAAAATGGAAGCAGGGCTTAAAACAAGTTTCGTAACAACCGATAACACTGCCGGCTACATCAACATTGTAGATGGAGTAAGAACAGTGGACTACGAAAAGACCAATCGTTTTCAATACGAGGAAAATATCAACGCCGGGTATATCAATTTTAGCAGGACGATTAAAAAATGGGGTTTTCAAACCGGCCTCCGGGTAGAAAACACTGTGTATGAGGGCAACCAGTTTGGTAACCCGCAGCGTGCGGACTCCTCCTTTAAACGCTCCTATACCAGCGCATTTCCTACGACATATGTGAGCTACAACGCGGACAAAAATAACTCATTCGGTTTCTCTTATGGCCGCAGGATCAACAGGCCAAACTATGAGGACCTCAATCCGTTTCTTTTCTTCCTCGATAAATATACATACGGATCAGGCAATCCATTCCTGAAACCTATGTTCAGTAACGTTTTTGAAGGATCACATACTTACAAACAGTGGCTGACCACCACAGTGAACTATAGCCAGACAAGGGACCTGTTCAATGAAACCTTTGAACAAAAAGGTTTTGCCACCATCGTAAGGGAAGGTAATTACGGAAAGATGACCAACGCGAGTGTATCTGTAAATGCCCAGTTGAAACCCACGAAATGGTGGACTTCAATGATCTACACAGAAGGAAGGTACCAGCAATTCCAGGGCATCCTGTATGGGGAAGAACTGGATGTGGACGCCACCAACTACCTGGTAAATGTAAATAACCAGTTTACTTTTAAGAAGGGCTGGGGTGCGGAACTCTCAGGATTTTACAGGACAAAAGGAATTGAAGGACAGATAGAGATCAAATCAATGGGGCAGTTGAACGCAGGTGTACAAAAACAGGTCTTGAAGAAAAAAGGTACTGTGAAACTGACGGTGAGAGACATCCTGTTCACTATGGCACCCTCAGGTAATATCAATTTTCAGAATACAGAAGCTTATTTCAGGAATACCCGGGACAGCAGGGTAGCCACCCTTAGTTTCAACTACCGTTTCGGCAAACCTATCAAAGGTTTAAAAGCCCGTAAAACAGGCGGAGCGGGGGAAGAACAAAACAGGGTTAAAGGAGCTAATTAATAACAGGTGCAGTATAAAAACGCAACCATTATCGGTTGCGTTTTTTATATTTGTAAAAAACAGTTCATGCCATCATTTGATATCGTAAGTAAAGTAGACCTGCAAACCCTGGACAACGCAGTAAATGTCGTAAGCAAAGAAATCACCAACAGGTTCGACTTCAAAGGTTCCCACGTGGTGATTGACCTCAACAAGAAGGAATTTAAATTAAACCTGGAAGCTGACAGTGAAATGAAACTGCAGCAGATCATTGATGTGCTGATAAGCCGGAGCATGAAACAGGGACTGGCTGGTGAGATCTACGATCTCAGCAAAGAACCTTACCCAAGTGGGAAGGTAACCAAACAGGAGGTACCGGTAAGAAATGGTATAAAACAGGAAGATGCCAAGAAGATCGTAAAACTGATTAAAGATAGCGGACTTAAAGTGCAGGCGGCCATCATGGATGACATCATCCGGGTGACCGGTAAAAAAATTGATGATCTTCAGGACGTTATACAGGAATCTAAAAACTGGAATCTCGGACTGGCGCTCCAGTTTGTAAATATGAAGTCCTAATTGCCAGTATTTTGCGCAAAAAGCCTTAACTTTGGCCTTTAATAACAGCGTACGGCAAAATCCGTACTTAAAAGCAGACAAATAATGAAACAAGACATTCACCCAAAAAATTACAGGCCGGTAGTTTTCAAGGACATGAGTAACGGCACAACATTTTTAAGCCGTTCTACTGCGGAAAGCAAAGAAACTATTGTGTTTGAGGAAGATGGTAAAGAGTACCCGGTCATTAAACTGGAGATCTCCAATACTTCTCATCCTTTTTATACCGGTAAAAATGTACTGGTAGATACTGCCGGACGTATCGATAAGTTCAATAAACGTTACGAAAAGAAGTCAAAATAATTGGTATAGATTTTTATCTTTATCACAAGTTTGTTTTTCATGGCTATACTTTAAAGTCCCCCTGGTTTTCCGGGGGGATTTTTATTTGTAGCCCCGGGCAGCTTCAAAGCCGGTGTAATTCACTATTTTTAAAGCGAATGACTATTTACCTGGACGAAAGTAAAAGCAGGGAACAACTGTTTCCTTTTACGCATACCCGGCATGTGGCTGATATACGTGTGGGTATTTTAACCATACGCGAAAAATGGGAGGCCCTGACCGGGATGGCTGTAAGTACAGCCGCATCAAATGTAGAAGAAGGAGATATTGTGATAAGTGCCAATATCATCCCTTCAAAGGCAACTCTAGGGTATATTATCCAATCTGCAAAGGATAAAACACCTCCGCTCCAGACCGAAGAGATCAAAATACTACATCACCCCTGGCATATATTCGAGCATAACGACTGGGCCATCCGGAAAGATTATGAACTCATCACAGCCGGGCGCGAGACGAAGGCGCCCGGGCCGGCAACTCATTGCAGCAACAGCAGGGATATCTTTATAGAAGCCTCAGCGAGGGTAGGGCATTGTTATTTAAATGCCGATACCGGCCCGATATACATTGGCAAAAATGTGGAGATCATGGAAGGTGCGATGATCAGGGGTCCTTTTTGTGCGGGAGAAAGTTCCGTAATAAAAATGGGCGCCAAAATTTACGGGGCTACCACGCTCGGGCCTTTTTGTGTGGCGGGGGGAGAAATAAAAAACACAGTGCTTTTTGGCAATAGTAATAAGGCCCATGACGGTTATCTTGGAGACAGTGTGCTGGGTGAATGGTGCAACCTGGGAGCAGGCACCAGCAACAGCAATGTGAAAAATACAGGGGGGCTGGTGCGATTTTTCGTTGATGGCAGCCTCACCGCTATCCCTGCAGGCAATAAAGCCGGCCTGCTGATGGGCGATTACAGCAGATCAGCGATTAACACTTCTTTTAACACGGGTACTATTGTCGGGGTTTGTTGCAATATTTTTGGCATGAGCCCGGGCAAATATGTAAATAATTTTTCGTGGGGCACCGAACGTTATATCTTTGAAAAAGTACTGTCTGATATCAGCAACTGGAAAAAAATGAAAGGCCAGGTACTAACCCTGGACGAAATAACAGTATTGGAACACTTATATAAAAGCAACTTATAAACATACATTATGCGCAAACAAATAGCAGCAGCCAACTGGAAAATGAACCTTAGCCTGCAGCAGGCCGAAGAACTGATCACTGCCCTTCTCCGGACGGAGCATAGTCTGGGACCAAACCAATTGGCTGTATTTGCAGTACCCTTCCCTTACATCCTGCCCGTAAAACAAAAACTGGATGGCAAACAAAATGTTTTTGTGGCCGCCCAAAACTGCTCTGCCAATAAAAACGGTGCTTACACCGGCGAGGTTAGCGCAGAAATGCTGCAAAGTTTAGGACTGAAATATGTGATCATCGGTCATAGTGAAAGAAGGGAATATAATCATGAATCCAATGCGGAACTTGCCACAAAAGTGAATATCGCGCTAGATCACAAACTGGCACCTATCTTCTGTTGCGGAGAACCACTACCGGTAAGGGAAGCCGGCGCGCAAAACAGCCACGTGGAAACACAGCTCAAAGAGAGTTTGTTTCAGCTCCCGGCAGAACAGGTCAAAGATTTCATCATCGCTTATGAGCCCATCTGGGCGATAGGCACCGGCAAAACTGCCAGCAGCCAGCAGGCGCAGGAAATGCATGCCCATATCAGGAGTGTGATCGCTGGTCAATATGGCAAGGAGATCGCGGACACTGTTTCTATCCTGTATGGCGGGAGTGTAAAAGCTGCCAATGCAGCAGAAATTTTTGGGCAGCCTGATGTAGACGGAGGCCTTGTAGGTGGCGCAAGCCTAGTGGCAACAGAGTTTGCGGCTATAATAAATGGCTTAAAAAAATAACTGCTCCGGATGTCTTTAAAAAAACTGTACCAGCATAATAAGTTCCTTTTTTTTACGGTAATTCTTTTCCTGGCTGCTTATTTTTATTTGAATTACAAATGGGGGATCAGTGCAACCCCTGTACAACAATACGGCATGTTCAGCGGCCCCTTCAGCCTGCAGGATACCCTGCAGGTGTACCAGGTAAAAGTGAACGGCCAATGGATTAATAATGCCCGGGTCTCCACCATTGAAAGAGACCTTATTCAATCCTTCCCGGAATATTACAGGAGCGAAAACATGGTGAACCGTGAAGTGTATAACAACCTGGAGTCCTACCTTTTTATGGGAGGCCTGCTTTCACCAACCGGCCACCGGCATAAATTTTTTAACCAGGTGAATGATACCCTTTTCACCAACTGGTACAGGGCAAGGATCAGCGGGATCATTCAAGAAAAAGTGAATTCTCTCCAGGTATACCGCCAGTTATTCACCTGGAAGAACAGCCGGTTGAACCCTATTGACACACCCACAAAACTGACTTTTATTGTTGCCTTATAACCGATATAGAAAACAGTTTGCTATTTTTTATTTTGCTTGTTTTGCTGTTACCTATACCTGGCTATTTTTTAACCATCTTCTCATAAGCCAGCTGAACCCGGTTTTTTTTGTGAATAAGCTGGACCTTTCGCGGAATATCCTGATGCTTACGAACCTCCAGCATTTGTTGATCGGGCATCCCGCCTGGCAGGTTCTTGCTGATGTTCTTTACATAGTTGCACCGGGCTTGTTGTTGTCAGGAATCCTTAGAGATCACCGTGGACAGTTTTTAATGGCGCTTTTTGTTTGCGGTTATAATTTCGCTTATGCAATGATGATCAGTTCCATGTCCACCCTCAGCATTGAAGGGTATATAGGCTGGATTCTGATTCCCCTGGTTTTTGTATGCAACACCACCCTTAACTACCAGTATATGTTACGCATCATGCGGTATTTTTTTATCCTGGTTTTTGTTTCCGCCGCCATCTGGAAATTCCGTGCAGGCGGCATCTTTAATGTTGAACAAATGAGCGCCATATTGCTGAAGCAGCATACGAGCTATCTTGTAAGTGAGCCTTCGAATTGGTTCAGCCGGGTTATTTTTTTTCTTTCGCGTCATGCTTTCTTATCCTGGAGCATCTATGCCGTGGCAACGCTGGCTGAGCTGGTATTTATCATTGGTTTTTTTACAAAAAAGTTTGACAACTTACTGATCGTTATCTTTATTGCCTTTGTGCTCTTCAATTATTTTTTCATGCGTATAAATTATATGTCCTGGATCGCTTTTACGGGATGTTTTTGGTTTGCCTATCGCCAGGACAGATCTTTTGGTAATGCGGAAAACACCCGGCCGGCTCATAGCATTCATACAATCAATATTTAATGCGGATCGCCAAAATCTTATACCAGGCTGTTTTGTGGCGGGGACTTTTTTATGTTTCTTCCTTTGTGCTCAATATCCTCATTGCCCGGCATTTTGAAGCGGCTGTGAGCGGGAGCATTTATTACCTCATCAATATTTTTTCACTCGTTCACCTCGTTGGCAGCCTTAGCCTGGATTCGGGGATCATCTTTTTTGCATCCAAAAAAGAAATACCTGTGTCGCGGTTGCTTAATTTTTCTATTCTCTGGACGCTCGCCTGCAGTGTAGTCCTCGCCGTGGTACTCTACAGTGGTGGCATTTCCCGGTCCTACGAGGGCATCAGTGCCGGAACGTTGCGGAGTTATGCTATTTTGTTCGTGTGTGGTAACTTATTATTCAACTATGCCGCAGGCTTTTTTTATGCTATCAATAAATTTATCATTCCCGGCATCATCAGCCTGGTACATAATATGCTCCTCATTGTCATTATTCCTTTTGAAGGATTCCGGTTTTTCCCGGGTGTGAACGATGGAAATTATTTTTATTGGTATTTTTTGGCTTTTCTCTCGCAGGGGATAATTACGGTACTTGCGCTCAGGCTGTTGTACCCGTCGCCCGGCAGAGCCAGGTTGCCGACAGCAGGGGAGCTGAACAAATTATTTAATTACAGCCTGCTTGCGTTAGCGGGCAACATAGCATTTTTCTTTTTATACAGGGTAGATTATTGGTTCGTAGAAAAGTATTGCACTGCAGAAGAACTGGGTAATTATATCCAGGTGTCCAGGTTGGGACAGCTGTTTTTTTTACTCCCTTCTTTCCTTGCGGCCGCGATCTTTCCCCTGGCCGCATCAGAAACAAACCCATTGGTCCCTTCCCGTCTTGCGCTGATCTCCCGGACTTTTTTATTCGTTTATGCAGCAGCCTGCCTGGTATTGATCATAATTGGCAGCTGGTTATTCCCTTTCGTATTCGGTGAAAGTTTCGGCGGCATGTACCTGGCTTTTGTATGGCTGGTGCCCGGGATATTATCTTTGTCAACCTTATATTCGCTTACCGCATATAACGGGGGGAAAAACAAGCTTAAAGAAAACATGACGGGTTGCCTCCTGGGGCTTTGCCTGGTGATACCCGCAAATTGGTGGCTTATCCCGATTTATGGCATTAACGCGGCCGCGGCAGTCAGCAGTGCTGGTTATATGGTCTATGAGGCTTACCTGCTTTATCATTTTAGAAAAGAAAATGAGGTCAGGTTAAGCAGTTTCTTTATTTTCAGGATGGAGGATCTTACTTACTTAAAAAGTATGTTGATCCCTTCAAAAAAATAGGCATGGCATTTAGCAGCGATCATATATATACTACGGGCACCTATTTAAGCAATAAGCCGACCTGGGATGATGAAGGTGCCCCGGCAAAAGCGGAAATGATTAACCGTATCTTAAATGCCAATAAAATACAACCCGCCACAGTGGTAGAAGTAGGTTGTGGCGCAGGGGGAATTTTGAAAACACTTTCCCGTTTAAATACCGGCATCAGGGAACTGCGGGGATACGATATATCCCCGGATGCGATAACTCTAGCGGATAAAAAGCAAGACAGCCGGCTCACATTTTTTAATTTGGATTTTGCCAACTCTGCCGAACCGGGCGGGGATGTACTATTACTGATAGATGTGGTAGAACATATTGATGATTATTATGGTTTCCTGGGCAAGATACATGGACGTAGCAAATATGTTGTATTTCACATCCCACTTGATCTTTCTGCAAGGAATATCCTGAAGCCGCATACCATGCTGCTGCAGCGGGAGTTGGTAGGACACCTGCATTTTTTTACAAAAGATATCGTAGAATGGGCGTTAAAGGATACTGGCTTTACTATAATCGACTGGGTGTACATCAAACCTCTTCTTGATATTGAGCCGGCAAAATCATTCAGAGCTTATGTAAAAAAAACGCTTCGCAATATTTCATTTGCCATTAACAAAGACCTGAGTGCAAAACTCTGGGGCGGGTATTCAATGATGATCCTGGCAAAATAAAACGGCGCACTAAAAATGAACCCTCGCATTAAAAAGATTTTTCAACAGGTAGTGGTCAATGATATTTCTTACAGAATATTATCGCCGCTCACCTGGCTGTCCGACCGGCTTAAAGCATCGAGGTTAAATTTTTTACATTCGGCATCGGGAGAAAAATTGAGAACGGAGGCAGACCGGATCTTTTCCGATAAGATCGTTCGCCACGGTCCCTTTAAAGGAATGCTTTTTAGTACGGAGACCTCACCCGCCAGTTCTACTTACGCCAAACTGCTGGGTAGTTATGAATCAGAAATCCATCCATTCATCAACATTGTATTGGCAAGGCATCACCAGCTCGTGATCAATATTGGCTGCGATGACGGGTACTATGCACTTGGATTGGCAATGCGGAAACCAGGTATAAAAGTTATGGCATATGACAGCAACAAAAAAACAATCGCTAAAGCGATTTCCCTGGCTAAAAAAAATCATTTGGAGAACCAGGTAAGTTTTGCCGGAACATTTCATGCAACGCATATTAACGAGCTGGATGAAAACATCAATACTTTGTTCATTGTGGACTGTGAAGGAGCTGAAAAGGAAATTTTCACGCAGGAAAATGCTGCTAAACTAAAACGTGCTGACCTGCTCATCGAACTACACATCAACCTGCACCCGGACCTTGAAGATTATTTCAGTAATATGTTTAGCCATACCCACCATGTGCAAATCGTAAACAGCATTGATGACCATTTGAAGGCACGGCATTTTGATTACCCGGAGATTGCCGGAAGGGGATATGAGCTAAAAAAATACATCACGCAGGAAAGGGAAATATTCATGCAGTGGATGTTGTTAACCGCAAAAGAAAACAAGGCATGACAACAACTTCGGAAGTTAATCATGAAATACTTGTGCTGCCGTCCTGGTATCCGTCGGCGCAATACCCTTTTGCGGGTGATTTTGTGCAGCGGCATATTGAAGCAATAGCCCTGTTTCAAAAACAATACGTGCTGCACGTGGTCAAGGACAAGGAAGGATCTGTGACCAGAGATGTGAAGTCCGTGCTGTTACATAAAAAAAACTACCGGGAGGAAGTTGTTTATTACCATCCCCGGCGCACCGGCATTGGCTTCATAGATAAATTCCTGTCCGACCGTAAATATTACAAAGTGTATAAAAGGGCGGTAAAAAATTACATCGCTGAAAATCACCAGCCATTGTTTACTCACGTTCATATTGCCATGAAAGCAGGTGTTGTGGCTGCGTGGATGAAAAAGAAATATAACATCCCTTTCCTGCTTACTGAACATTGGACAGGTTACCTGCCGGAGGCGGATCTGAGGCTGGAGCACCATAACCCGATATTTTTACAGAGAACCAAAAACGTAATTACGCACGCCGACAAGATCACTGTTGTATCCGGTCATCTCGCAAATGCCATGCAACAACGTTTTCCATCAAAGACGTTCACGGTTATTCCCAATGTTGTTGATACTGGCGTATTTTATGCCATTGGGCGGACACAAAACCCGGTGCCGCAATTCATTCATGCCTCGACGTTTGGTTTTCAAAAGAACATAGACGACATTTTAAAAGCCCTGGAAATCGTAAAAGAAAAAAAATATGCATTCCGGTTGACTTTGTTTGGCCCTGCCACACCGGCTTTAAAAGAAAAAGTGAAGGGGATGGATCTTTCCCGGGAAATTATTTTTAAGGGAGAAGTGGCCCAGGCGCAGCTTGCTGCGGCAATGCAACAAGCGGATGCCCTGATCCTTTACTCCCGTTTTGAAACCTTTGGCTGTGTAATTATTGAAGCAAATGCAGCAGGTATCCCGGTCATGGTAAGTGATATCCCCGTCTTTCATGAACTGGTGCGGGAAAATGAAAATGGTTTTTTTGTGAGCGGGGAAAACCCGGAAAAACTGGCCGAAACGCTGATCCGTTTTATTGAACAACGTGACCAGGTAAGGAATATGCCGGTGACCAAAAAAACGGGTGAATATACTTTTGAACAAGTAGGCAGCAAATTCCGTGAACTGTTCAAGGCATTTATCCCGCGCTAAAATCTAAGCTGGCGTTCTTTTATTTCATCCTGCAATATTTCGTTGAGGCCGGGTTTGGCATTCAGCATTATGTAAACAGCGGTGCCGGCCTCCCTTGCAAATTCGTTGGTGATCCTGCCCGCGAGGTAAACAGTATCAAAATATCTTTTTTCTTTTGTCCTTGCCGGGTCCTCATCTGTAAAGTCTTTTATCATGACCATATTCACCCATTTTTTATTGGGAGGGAACCAGTAAATATAATCTGCATTATAGGACAATGCCTGCAGGCCTTTAGCCCGGGAGTAAAAATTGATCGCACCTGCCTGCCCGTAATTATCTGTTCTCACCAGCGTTTGGCCTTTGTTGGGAATACTTGCATAAGCACTATCCACGATTTTCGCCAGTTCCAGCCAGCCCTGCATATCGGCAAAGTCTTGCGGAAGGCTGTGTTCCTTTCCGTCTTCCCATCTAAGCAGACCCAGCTTCCTGTAGTTATCCGGATTTGCCACAATTGCAGCCGGCGGCTCCACCGGAAATACCACCTGCACCAGGGGTATAAAAAATAAAACGGGAATAGCTATCGCCACAGGGCGTAACCATCTCCTCCAACCATGTTGCAGCAGGTGTTCCAGGTATACGGCACCAAAAGCCAGCAGGATAGGATATAAACCAATAGCATAATAACTTTTAGCCCTCAAAAAAATGAAAAGGCACAGCGTAAATAATATCGCAAAAAGCAATACCTGGTATTTTTTGAATGGCTCGTGCAGGAGCAACGAAATAATACCGGCGATAATTATAAAAAAGGCCCCGATAAAAAACAAGAGTTGGTCTTTTAAAAAATTCACCCGGCTAATATTAACCAACTGGGTGTTGGTAAGTTCCTGCATGTGGTGAAACACCGGGAAGCCATGCTGGTATTGCCACCACAAATTGGGAGCTACCAGTATAAAAGCTAACAACATGGCCTGGTACAACTGCTTTTTTAGAAAGATATCCCTCTGCCTGGTGAGCAGCAGGGCAGGCAGGAGCCCGATGACGGCGAAAACGATATTATATTTATTAAGGAAACCTACAGCGAAAGCTAATGCCCCCATCCATATCCACAGCGTTCTTTGCGTGCTGATATATTTTAACAGGCAGAAATATAAGAATACCCAGCATAAAACATCCATGGAGTTGGGCTGGTAAAGAACATTGAGACGGAGTAACACAGAAAATAAAACAGCCACTGCCGAAAGGATAAGCGCAAACATGCCACCCTTAAGTGCTTCAACCGCCTTCCATACCGTTAACATCGTGAGCGAGCCAAAAAGAGCAGGAAAAAACCTCACCCAAAATTCACCGTTCCCGAACTGCAGGATAAGGTAGGATATCCACGAGGTGAAAGGAGGGAGGGAAAGATAACCCCAGGAAAGGTGTTTACCCAGGTCCAGGTGCAGGTACTCATCCCTGTGTAACTCGTAGACCGGGTGTACCAGTTGGTATTGAAGCACAAATTTGAGAATGACAAAACCGGCTAAAAGCAGTGTTCTTTTTTGCATCGCTATAAATCAGCTTATTTGGTTTCCTGTTTGGTAAAAGGACTTTTCATCAGTCCTATAAAATCCTCATCTTTCTCGTTGGGATAATAACGGTCCAGGCCATACCTGATCTGTGAAGGATCAAGGGTTTTGTAAGTGCCGAATAACCTGTCCCAGATAGCTAACACCGCCCCGTAATTACTGTCGGTAAAAGGTTGTTTCCAATGGTGGTGCACTTTGTGCATGTTGGGAGAGATCAGTATCCAACTCAATACACTGTCCAATTTAACTGGCAGGCGGATATTCGCATGCGTAAATGCCGTAGCGAGTATAAGCAGGGTCTGGAAGATCATCACCGCATACATGGGTGCCCCGCTAACGATTATGCCCATAAAGAAAAATATTCCCCTCAGGACACTTTCGCCCGGATGATGCCGTAGCCCCGTGGTTACATCTACATTATTATCTGCATGGTGAATAACATGGAACCGCCAAAGGAACGGGACCTTATGTTCTGTGAAGTGCACCAGCCAGCCACCAAAAAAGTCCAGGGTCAGAAAAGTTATGATTATTGTGCCCCAGGTATTTGCATTTAACCAATATACTACCCCAAACTCCTGCTGCAGGCACCAGTCGCTCAGCCGGATGATAAAAATGGCAAGGAGAGTATGGATAATAAGATGGATCACCGTAAAACCAAAATTTACCGCAGCATGCCTGAGTTTACTTTTTCTGTAAACAAGCCTTACCAGGGGAATGGAGCCCTCGATTACCCAGAAAAACATTAGCCCCGCTACCAGTATTGCCATCCTAAGCGCCGGGTGTTGATCCAGTGTTTGAAAAAAGTCAATGATTTGATTAAACATGGCTCACTGGTTTGAACCGGAAATTACGAACTATATGCGAGGAGTAAAACCGGCTTTATGGAAATTTTATTTGGGGTAACTCCCGGCAGATAAACAAAAAAAACTAAAAGGGTGTTTTACACGCCGAAAACCGTTAAAACACCGTTGTTTTAGTCCAGCACATGAAGTTTATTTGTATTGGTTTTTCATAGGATATTGGATTTTAACTCGGGGCTGGATTTCTATCCTGGCCCTTTTTTTATTTTATGCCCAATGGTTCTACCTTTAAGCTATGAAAGTGTATTTCATTAGCGGGCTTGCTGCCGATAGCAGGGTGTTTAAGTATATTAAACTTCCGGAAGGTTTTGAAGCCATCCACCTGGATTGGATAAAGCCAATGAAAAATGAAACGCTTGAGTCATACTCCCTCAGACTTGCAGAGCTGATTGACCATCGCGAACCTTTTGCTTTAGTAGGGTTGTCGATGGGGGGAATGATAGCGGCTGAAATAACAAAAACATTCAAGCCTGAAGCCTGCGTACTGCTTTGCAGCGTACCAAGCCACAAACATTTTCCAACCCATTTTAAATGGGCATATCGTTTAAGGTTACACCGGTTATTACCTGTCTCCGTTATCAAACTGGCTTCTATCTTCAAGCGGGGTTTTACCGATGACAATAAAACCGATCAGCAACTGATTCGCCAGGTGATCCGGGAAAGCGATCCAAAATTCATTCGCTGGGCCCTGAACGCTATTCTAAGCTGGAGAAATGAAACCATACCCGATTCCTTATGGCATATTCATGGGAGTAAGGACGAAATCCTACCTATACGTTATACCCGGCCCACCCATACGGTAAAGGGCGGCAACCACCTGATGATAATGAGTAAGGCACCAGAGTTAAATGTCTTTTTGGAGGAGGTGTTAATTTCGGTAACTAAAAAACAGGCTTAAGCAGGCTCGCCCAGGTCTAACAGCTTTTTGATCAGTACAACCTGGCCAAGGTGATACATATCATGCTGCAGTATTGCCTGGATCAATTCGTAGCGCGTATAAGCCCCCCCATTGGGATGCTCATCCAGGTTTACATCGTTACCCGGTGACAGGTAGGCCAGGAGCGAATCCTGAGAAAAACCCAGCCTTGCTTTAGTGTACATCCATGCTTCGGGTGAAATGTCCGTTACCGGTTCAATGAAATTATTTTCCGGGGCAGCGATATTTTGGTTGTGGATTCTTTTAAGTAAAGTTTCCCTCCAGCTGATCATGTGGTTAACTATTTGCCAGATCGTGTTAAGATTACCCAATTTCCGGTTTGCTTCCTGTTCGTTAATGCCATCAAGCGTTTGAAGCAAATTGATCTCTATCCATGGCTCACCGGAGTAGTGATCGGCAAACAGTTTATTAAATCTTTCGAGTTCTGTTTTCATACTGCTGTCTTGTAATTTCCTTAATTGAACGTTAAAGAAAAATGTAGCATAAAATCTGCTCTTTTTTGTAGTAAATTTAATAATAGTATGAAGCAAATGTATCGATATAGCCTTGTTTTTGTTTTGCTGGTGGCAGCAAAATATTTGCCTGCACAAAATATTACAGGAACCTGGGAAGGTCAGATGAGCAATGAATACCTGCTGGTAAGTGTAGAACAAAAAGGCAGCGAACTATGCGGCTATACCTATGACTACCAGCTACGTAATAAAACCGACCATTGTATTGCTGCCTACGTCGGGCGCTACGACGCCCAGCGGGATATATGGTATATCAGCGGCCGGAGTTTCATAGAAAACAGCGGTACACATGTTTTCATGAGAATAATTATGTGGCAGGATAAGGAGTTGGGAAAAAACAGTCTCCGGGCGGTAGTATATACCGGTTCAGGTATGGGTGCCTTCCTGGGAATGGGGGGAGATGAAATCGTGCTGCATAAGATCTCAAACACTGCCAGGAAGTTGCCCGGTGGTAAGCCCGATTGTTTTCCCAAACCAGAGAAACCGGTAAAACCAGTACCCCAGGCAACAACCCCCAAATCACCGGATCCGAAGACCAATGCCGTGACGCCTAAACCTGTCACCCCTAAACCAACTCCGCCAAAACCCCAGGCTCCCAAACCTGTGCCTGTGAAACCTGCCCCTCCCAAACCAGAGGTGAAGCTGGTGCCAAAAACAGATTCCTCCAGGAAGGTCAATCCACCTTCGCCGGCTGTGGTAAAACCCCGTCCTGATGCCGACCTTCTCCGCAAGATGAACGAACGCAAACAACAACAGCAAAGCAGGCTGGAGGTAAACGTAAAACGCATCAACCTCAAAGTGTATGATAATGGCGTGGTGGACAATGATACTGTTTCCATTTTCTACAATGGTAAATTATTGATCAGCCATAAGAGGCTCTCCGAACAGGCCATAGAACTCAACATTGACCTGGATGAGAATGTTACGGAACATACCATAACCATGTTCGCCGAAAACCTGGGAGGTATCCCCCCGAATACCGCCGTGATAGTGGTAACGGCAGGGGATAAACGTTACGAATTAAGAAGTAAAGCAAGCCTCGAGGAAAACGCCGTACTCGTATTTGATTACCGCCCTAAAGAATAATAGCCTGGGAAGAGGTATTTTTAGACAAATAAACAGCAATAATGCAAAAGGAGGCAGGTATCATTTTGAACAACCAGTATATCTCTCCGCTCATCAGGCCCAGGCATCCCGAATCGCATAAAGGACATCATGGTCATGCACTGCTCATCGCCGGGAACAAAGGCAGGATGGGGGCTGCGTTGCTATCCGCCCGGGCATGCCTGAGGACGGGGATTGGCCTGCTTACGGTAAACGTGCCGGAAGAAGAACGGCAGGTTTTGCAGACAGCCCTCCCCGAAGCAATGCTAATGATGAGGGAGGAGGGTGGTGACATCAATAGATTTGGATCGATCGGTATTGGCCCAGGGCTTGGTGTGGAATTGCAGCACATGCAGTTAATGGAGAATATTTTTGACATTTTTCAGAAGCCCGTGGTGTTGGACGCCGATGCACTCACATTGCTGGCTGCACACCAAAGTTATTGGAAAGCCATCCCGGCCGGTTCAATCCTTACGCCTCACCCTGCAGAATTTGATCGAATGTTTGGAGCCACCCCCGATCACTCCCAGCGGGTGCAGAAGGCCCTGGCCCTCTCGCGTGAATATCCATGGATCATCGTGTTGAAAAATCATCGCACGGTGATAGCGGCTGACGGGAATGTGTACACGAATACCACAGGTAATGCCGGCCTGGCAAAAGGAGGTTCCGGGGATGTGCTGACCGGGATGATACTCTCCCTGCTCACCCAGGGTTATGAACCGCAGCAAGCCGCATCTATTGGCGTTTACCTTCATGGCCTCGCCGCCGATATTGCTATAAGGGATTTGCCTATGGAAAGTCTTTTAGCTTCCGATGTGATCGAAAATATCGGGAAGGCTTTCCTGCATTTGCAGCTGTAGGAGCGAATAACGGATGAGCACTTATTGGCGCATAGCGCCTGCCTTTTCCAGGTAGGGTCTTGCCCGGGCAGTGTCCCCCAGGAATTGGTAAGCCATGCCTGTTAACCGGTAATTCTCACTTACCCCAGGTGCCAGTTGTATACTCTTTAGGAAGTATTCCGCTGCTTTCGCAAACTGTTGAGTATAGGCATAACAGCGGCCGAGGTTCTTCACCGCGCTTGTGTCAGCAGGTTCCTTCGTCAATGCCATTTGCAACAGAGGTATGGCTCCTTCATATAATTGCATACCCATCAGGGCGGCAGCTTTATTGTTAAGGGTAGTCACATCGGTTGGGTTCATTACAAGGTATTGGTCAAAGTGCCTGACGGCAGTTTCAAAAGCACCTAATTTCAGGTAAACATATCCCAAAGGTTTTTCTGCCTCAAAGTATTGAGGGTAGATACTTAACGCAGTTTCCAGTTCCCGTTTTCCTTCATTAAGGTATTCCTTTTTTAAAACCGGATCTTCTTCTTCCAGGTAGAGGTCGTATATGTTGGAAAGTCCCCAGTTATAGTGGGTCCGGGCACTATTTGGTGATGTAAGCACATCTTTACCAAACAGCTGCACATTGTTCTGCCAGTCTTGATTGCGGTGCACGGTCTTAAAGGAGTATAAAGTCACAATCAATAATAACACGGTCATGGTACGGGCATAATTTGAAAAAAATCCATTTATACTATAAGTTAATTGCCGGGTCTCACGCCCTTTCGAAAGTCTTACCAACAAGAGTCCAATAGCAAGGCAGAATCCAAGGGATGGCATATATAAAAATCGCTCCGCCATTGTGGAGCCTATTTTTAAAAATATATTGGAAACAGGAGCCAGGAATAAAAGAAATAAAAAGATCGCCAGGGCCAACGGATTTTTTTTCCGGGTGTTCAACACGGCAAAAACACCGAGGGCCAGGTACAAAACAACTCCAAGCAGCGCTTTGGCGTCAGCAAAGCCAACGATCTTCACTTGCGAAAAAGAATAATCATAACTCAGGGGATGCGGAAAAAGCAGTAAGCCAAGGTATCGCAGCAACACAGAAAATGCTGTAGCGAGTTCTTCGGCCCTTGTCTGGGCAGCGACCAGTGTGTTATCAATGACCAGTAAATCTATGGATCGTACATCCCTGACCACCTGGTGACGGATAAATAAATAGAATGCTGCAAACGCCACAAGCGTAAGGGTAGAGATCAGGATAAACTTGCCGTTAACTTGTCTTGAGAAATAGAGCACTAACGGCACAACCAGCACAAAAGCAATGCCTGTTTCTTTTGAGGTGATCGAAAGAAATACCGCTATACCACTTAGTATTAAGAAAAGTATATTCCGTGATGTTTGGTATTTGAGAATGGAAAACAGTGCGGCAATCCCGAAAAGAAAACACAATATTTCATCCCGGCTTTTAATATTGCTGACCACTTCGGTATGTAAAGGATGGGCTGTGAAAAGCAGTATAGATACGAAAGGCAATAAGAAGTTTTTAGATGGGAAAACTTTTACAAGAAGGAGAAATAACAAGAGGCAGGTAAGCGCATACAAAAGTATGTTCACCAGGTGATGTACCTGCGGCTGTTCCGGGAAAAATTCTTCCTCCACCGCAAACATCAGCAGTGAAGCCGGGCGGTATTGCAAACCCCTCAACTGGTCGCTATAGCCATACCAATAATCTGTAACCAGGATCTCTTTAATACCCCCCAATCCTTTTTGCACCAGTTTATTCTGCACGATCACCGATCCATCATCAAGGGTAAACTTATAGTTGGCTGTTTGAGCATATAACAATAATGCCAGGCCGGTGATAATGATACTCAAAAGAATTTTAAGCCAGCGGTGCCCATGAGCCGGTTCATACACGGGCGGTGCCGTAGCTTGCGAGGGAACTGCAGTTTTTTCTTTGTTAAAGGATCTTTTGCGGCTCATGGTTCAGGGCAGTTAGCGAAAAAATCGGGCTTTCAGCTGGGATCATGGAACGGCTCTATGAGGGCTACCAGCGAATAAAAAATTTGATGCCATTGATGATCACAGTTTGTGCACCGGTTTTAAGGCTGCCCCTATACTCTGGTTTGTCAAACGACGAGTAGTAAGTGTAGGTAGACCGGTCGATTGATTTTATCCTGCCCCTTAGCAGTCTGTCCTCAAAAGAACTGTAATAATTTAGAGGCGTATTGCCAATACTCTTTAATTTCCCCCGAAGCCCCTCATTATCAAATGAGCTGTACCATGTCAACAACTGCTGTCCCAGGTTTTTAATGTAACCGCGGTAGGCTTCATTTTCATAAGGCATATAATAATCTATGTTGATGTTACCGATTGATTTTAACTTTCCTTGCAGCTGCGCATTTTCGTAAGACGCGTAATAGGTAAAATAAGTCCTCCCGATAAATTTGATCTTACCGCGAAAGGCACTGTCATCCGTGGGGGTGAAATACCCGGTTTTTCCTGTATATTCATCCAGGACGTCCCTGTAGTTATCATCGCGACCCGTATACCGGTCCACACCCCATTTAATGATGTTGCCATCTTTGGACACATGTAATAAGACCGATTCCCCCAGGTCAAAACTCAGGCGGTCAAAATGCCCGTCATTCTGCAGGGAAACTTTCACAAGTTTTTGTGCCATGGCCGGTAACAGGAGGCACAAAAGCAGGGAAACAAAAAATATTTTTTTCATACAGCGTATTAAAAGGTTTATAGAGCCGGAGGTCGGTTGGTCACCTGAAGATAATTAATATTGTTGAATTTTAAGTGTGGGTGTAAGCCGGATGGCAAGCCGGCAATTAACACATTACATAAAGGCTTCATTAATTTTTTACATATTTTTGGGTAGTGTCTTTTTTAAAAAATATACCTGCTTCTGATACCCCGGACAATGAACTTGTGACCCGGTACAAATCCACCGGTGAAATGGATATCCTTGCCGATCTTTACCAGCGCTACATGGAACTCGTATATGGTGTTTGCCTTAAGTACCTGCATGATGAAGAGGATGCAAAAGATGCAGTGCTGAATATATACGAACAATTGGTAGTGCTGCTGAAAAAGCATGAAGTAACCTTTTTCAAAGCCTGGCTTCACAAGCTGGCAAAAAATCATTGCCTGATGATCCTTCGTAAATCTAAACATTTTACTAAAGCTGATATTGATATCTCGCTTATGCAAAGTGAGGATCCTGTGCATCTGAACGGGGTCATGGAGAAAGAAGAGCACCTGAACCAGATGCATTATTGCCTTAACCAACTTGTACCGGAGCAAAAGGTAACAGTGGAACTTTTTTATTTGCAGGGCAAATGTTATAACGAGATCACGGACATCACAGGTTTAGAGTGGAACAAGGTGAGAAGTTATATTCAAAACGGCAGGAGAAATTTAAAAATTTGTATGGATAAACACCTGGATAATAGTTAATGGCTGAGAAAGCAAACGATAATAAAAATTGGGATGCGCAAGACTTCGCAAGGTATCATGCAGGCGAAATGCCGGCTGAGGAAAGGCATGCACTTGAAAAAGCGACACTTGATGATCCATTCCTTGCCGATGCTTTGGAAGGTTATGCCCTTACCAAAACACCCGTAGAGGATATAAGGGAATTGAAAGCGCGTTTAGAAGAGAACCGGGGGCGTTCCGGACCGGCCTGGTACAAAACCAAAGAGGTTAGCCGGGCTTTAAGAATAGCGGCGGTATTAGTCCTTTTCCTGGGCCTTGCATGGTTACTTAGGATAAATATGCCCGGTGAACCGCCACCAGGACTCGCCGGGGTAAAGATCATTCAACAACCCAGCACAAACATGCCTCCTGTGACTATCGAGCAAACTTTGCAGGACACCACAGATACGGTTACGATGGAAATTCCGTACAATAAAATACCAAAACCTGCGATGGTATCAGCGTCGTCAAAGTCACCATCGGGCGAGCTGAAGGAAGAAGCTGCACTCACCG
The DNA here is from genome assembly GCA_036676685.1 of Chitinophagaceae bacterium. Classification (GTDB taxonomy): domain Bacteria; phylum Bacteroidota; class Bacteroidia; order Chitinophagales; family Chitinophagaceae; genus Ferruginibacter. The sequence continues at coordinate 24,450 of JAKFCK010000674.1, forward strand.
ACCTTGTTGTAGTTGCGCGGCAAAGGGATTATTTGGATACACCTGCCGGTAATACGGACCCCATCTCAGCAAAAGCAGAACTGCATGCAATGGAAAAAATCGATTTATTTTCCAAAGAAAAAGCGGCGACAGCACCGGCCGGCATCAGCAAGGCAATCGAAGGAAAGGTAGCGGGAGTAGTAATAAGAAATCAAAACCCTATCCGTGGAAGGGTAGTGGATAACGCCGGAAACCCGGTGGCTTTCGCAAGCATCAATGATCGCCAGAATAACCTGGTCCTGTCTGCAGATAAAGACGGATATTTTTCGCTTAATAACAGGCAAAACGCCACAAACGTAAAAGTGGATGTAAATGCTGTCGGTTTTGAAACAAATAATATTGCATTAAACGCCAACACGGGGGAAAATAAAATAGTGTTAAATGAAAGTCAACAGGCCTTGAGCGAGGTGGTGGTAGTAGGCTATGGCAAACCCAGGCGCAACAAAAAGGTTATAGCCGATCCGCCGGTGAAGAGTGCTGTTATGAAAAACAGCGAAAAACTGACCCTGATCAATCTGGTCCCTATTGCCGGCTGGAATCGCTTCAGGCATTTTATCGATGACAGCCTTTCTGTGAACCCCGCGTAT
>JAKFCK010000675.1:0-5141 GCA_036676685.1 Chitinophagaceae bacterium
GGCCCTGTTCGTCGGCATCCTGATCGGAACGGCGGCCACCATCTTTGTTGCGGCGCCGATGTATGCGCAACAATCCAATATCCAGTATAGTTATTTCCTTGAAGGTTTTGACCAGGGCTGGTCCGAATTTTCAACGAAAACCGACAAAGATTATACTAACCTTTCCGCTGGCAAGTATGTTTTTAAGGTAAAGGCCAGGAACAACCTCGGCAAGGAATCGCCGGTGGCGGGTTACCATTTTTCTGTGCTGCCACCCTGGTACCAGAGTAACTGGGCCTATGGGCTGTATATTTTGCTTTTGCTTTGCGGGGTTTACCTGTTATATGTTTTCCTGGAAAAGAAATTTAAACTGCAGCAGGAAAAATACGAGATAGAGCAAAAGCGTTTGTTATACCTGCACCAGCTGGAGCTGGAAAAAACAGACCAGGAGATCGTGAAACTGCGCAATGAAAAACTGGAATCCGAGATACAGCATAAAAACACGGAGCTCGCTTCTGTAGCCATGCACCTGGTGCAGAAGGGAGAGCTGCTGGGCAAGATAAAAGATGAGATCATGCGGTTGAAAAAACAATCCGCGCCTGAAAGCAGTTTGTTTGATCTTAAAAAGATCATCCGGGTCATTAGTGAAGAGGAAAAGATCGATAAACAGTGGGAACAATTTACCGTTCATTTTGATAACGTGCACAGTGGTTTTCTTACGACTTTAAAGGCTAAATACCCTGGCCTGAGTACCCATGAATTAAAGTTATCCGCATACCTGCGAATGAACCTTTCCAGCAAGGAAATTGCCCAGCTGATGAATATTTCCGTAAGGGGAGCCGAACTCAGCCGGTACAGGCTGCGGAAAAAACTGCAGATCCCGCCTGAGATGACCCTTTACGATTTTTTGTTGAAGCAGGAGTAATGGATTAATATAGCATTTCCCGGTGCCCTCACAGCTAAAAAAAGATCAGTTAATTCCGGCAGCTTATCGGCAGGGTTTGGTTATTTTTGCGCTAGATTACCGGTACCGGGTACCCGCCCTTCAGCGGATGTCCCAAACCGGCGATTTTTCGATGTTTTACATAATCTGATCAAATGAAAAGTTTTGTCCTTTTGCTAACGTTAGCCGCCTTATTTTTTATACCTACTGTTGCCCAACACCCTGCGGGCCCGGACTTCCGCGATGGCGTGGTTAAAAAGGATACGATTGAAACTTCTTCCCCTGTTTCCTCCGAAATATTGACCCCCGCACGTAAACCGCGCAGGGAAACCGGATCCGACCTTATGCTTTCCCAAAAGGAAAAGATGAAAAGGCCTGTCATGAAAAGTTATACCTGCCCCGGGCACCCGCATTTGTTAGCCGGTGAGCCGGGAAGATGCCCGGAATGCGGCACATTGCTGAATAGGACTGCGAAAGAAAAAATGAAAATGGAAGGGGCGGGGACCTACGCCTGCCCCCAACACCCGGAAATTAAAGGCGCGAGGGGCAGTGCGTGCACGGTATGCGGGAAACACCTGAAAGTTGTGAAAAAAACATCCCATCACCATACTAGCGCGGTGAAAACCTGTGTGGCCCGCGATAAGTCCGGCAAATGCAGGTCCTGTGGCGACGATCGTATGCGCTCTCCAAAAGAAAAGATGAAAATGGATGTGATGAAAATGTGTTGCTGCCCTGCAAATGGGGGGTAATAGGAAAAGCTGGTGGGGAATTGCGGGTGGTTTGTAAGGGTGGAAGATTCCCGGGTTCAGGTCATTAGTCATTGGTCATTGAGTCATTGGTCATTTGGTCATTGGGCATTGGGTGGATTTGTAGTAAACGGGTAATCCCGATTGAAATCGGGACAGGTCACCAAATTAACTTCCTCTTTTTCTCCTTTATGCCCTTAGCAAAAAACCGTAAGTAGTTACCAGTGGCTAGAAATTACAAACCGAATAACGTTCAACTTTCTAATTCCTTATTTCTCATTTCTTATTCCTTATTTTTCATAAAGAATTCCTCAGGGTCAGGTGAAAGTCTGCCTCGATATGTTCCGAAGATTTTTCCAGTATTAATTCGGCTGCTTTTTGTCCCATCATTTCAAAATCCGTGGAAATGGTGGTGATGCCGTTTAAGATGATCTTCTTGAGTGCTGTTTCATTATAAGATATCACCCCAACGTCTGAGCCTACCTGCAGTTTTTTATCCAGGATCTTTTCGATGAGGATCACGAGATCATCCTCCATCAGGTTGATGTACACTTCTCCCTTTTTTATTTCCGCCTGCCTGATGTCGTGAATAACGTGATAGGCATAAGCGTACTCCTGGCAAAACTCCGTAAAACCATTGATGATCTCTTCGGGGTGGTAAGTATTTTCGGGTAGGATGATATTGATGGAATGGTATTTTTTGAGCTGCGGCAACGCTGACTCCAGCGCGTTATAAATATCCTTGTGAAAATTTTCATACACAGCGGCGTAGGTACCCGTAACGCCGGGCAGGTATTTGTCCAGCAACAACAGTTTTTCCTTCGGGATGTCATTGAGAATTTTGCACGCATTTTCACTGCCATCTATAAAGTGCGGGATGATCACGTAGTAGTGATAATCCTCTTTACTGTTCAGCAATAAACTTTTAAAAAGTGAAAAATTATTATTGTACACGTAAAAATCGATAGCCGCTTCATCCCCTAAGGTGCGCACGAAAGCATCATAGATAATTTTTTTGTGGGCGCTCAGTTTGTTGAACATTAAAAAGATCTTGATCTTTTGCCCCACATCCACGTTTTTGATATAACATCCTTTTCCCGGTACGGAACCTATAATCCCGATCTTCTTCAGGTGCCGGTAGCCTTTTTCTGCGGTATCCCTGGAGATCTCAAATTCAAAGCTTAACTCGTTTATAGAAGGTAAAAGATCGTCTAATTGTAATTTTTTTGTTTGGATGGCTTTTATGATGCAATTGGCCAGTTGCTGGTACTTGGGCGTAGCGGAAAAAGGATCTATAAATATTAATTTATTAAAAGGAGATAACATTATAAGGATCTTGTGAGATTCGTAAACAAATGTAGTTTTTTTTCACCAAGGGAGTTGCCTGTAGCCAGGGGGTAGGAAAATAAGTTATATTAAACTAAAGCGTGATGTCATACTGCCGTACCGGCCGCACGGAAAATCGTTGAAATTTAGTGAGCCCCGCTATGTCAGGGGATCCGTTGAAAAATCTTTGTTAAAATTTGGCAGGATGCTACAGGATAGTTAAGACACAATAAAAGATGAATTTGTACACCTGAACTTAATACCGATTGCCCAAAACGAATTGTTGGGTTCAAAGAAAACCGGACATGTAACAACCAAACTAATTGTAGAATTTTTCGATCGAGCTGCTATATGATAAAAATGACTTTTCTTACTCGCACGCGAAACCTGGCCTCTCCTGTTTTGCGATTCCAAAATTCAACCTGGATGTGTCTGTAACTGTGTAAGTGATATTTTATATGGCGCTTTATGATAAATAGTAAAATCATTTATTTCAAAGCATGAACTTATATGTATAAGAAAATTTACCAACTGGCTCTTGTAGTCATTTTTACCGCGCTCCTGTCTTCCTGCAAAAAAAGCTTTGATGAGTATTATGAAAGGCCCGCCAGCCTTGCTGCTCCTATTTACCAGCAACTTTCTTCAAGTGGCAGGTTCAGCAGTTTTGTTTCCCTGATAGATAAGGCGGGGTACAAGTCCACGCTTGGTTCTGCCGGGTACTGGACCATTTTTGCGCCCACGGATTCTGCGTTTAGTAGTGATACGGAATTTGCTGCGTTTATCCGGGAGCGTGGGTTCAACAGCGTAGCCGATGTGGATTCTACTACCGCGCAAATGCTGGTGCAATACCTGCTGGTATATAATGGTTTTGAGCTGGACAGGATAGATGATTATCAATCTCCCCTTGGCTGGGTGCCCAATACGGCCTTTAAAAGAAGGACGGCTTATTATACAGGGTTTTACAACGACACCAGTTACCTGGACCAGCCTTACAAATCGCTGGCTTCCAACAGGAACAATACCGGATCGGGCACAGGGTATTTTGTACCGGCCGACAATGGGAATAAATACATCAGTTTTTTCACCAACGATTATTTTGGCGCACAGGGTTTATCGGCTGCTGACTACAATTATTTTTACCCCGGTTCTACCTTTTCAGGTTTTAACGTGGGGCATGCCAGGGTGATACAGAAAGACCTTGCCGCCGAAAATGGTGTGATACATATTATTGATAAGGTGGTAACGCCTGCCAAAAGCATTGACCAACACCTGCGGAACAAACCGGAATACAGTCTTTTCCGGAGTATTATTGAGAGGTTTATGGTGCTCTTCATCAACAATGTGGATGCCACCCGTAAATACCAGGTGTTGAATGGCGGAAGCCAGGATGTGGCAATAAAAGTATATTCCAACCTGCTGGCCTTTTCTCCCAACAACGAAAATTATTTTAAGTTGCAGGACAATGACAGCCAGCGTGATGGCTGGACCATGTTTGTTCCTACCAACGACTCCCTTAGTAAATACATCAACACCGTGGTGCTGCAGCAGTACCCGGACCTGGAGTCATTGCCCCTTTCCATCATTGCCGATCTGCTGAATGCCCATATGTGGCAGTCCGCCGTATGGCCCACCAAATTCAACAGCACTTATAATTTCCTCGGCGAGCCAGCCAAAATGAACCCCGCCACCGACATCATCGAAAAGAAGGTATTGAGTAATGGTTTCTTTTATGGCACCAAAAAAGTAAATGAGCCGAATGTATTCGCTACAGTTTATGGCAAACCCTACCTGGATCCACGTTACAGCCTCATGACGCGATTGCTGGACCAGGAAGTAAAAGGCAATATTACCAATCCCAGTGTGAAGTTTACTTTGTTTATGATGTCGGACGCAGCACTCGCTGCCAGGGGGTATAGTTATAATTCCGGGGCCAATTCCTGGACCTTCACCAATCCCGTTGGTGGTGCTGTGTCTACCAATGACAGCAACAGGTTGAACCTGCTCCGTATGTTGAATATGAGCATCGTGGAGACGCCGAATAATGAACTGGCTAACCTTGGCACACCGGGTGTGAGAGGTATCATCGGTACTTACGGGGGGGAATATATCAAATACGATGGTAACCAAATCATCACCGCCGGCACAAT
>JAKFCK010000676.1:0-10309 GCA_036676685.1 Chitinophagaceae bacterium
TTTCGTGCGTTCCACTTTCAACGATACTTCCGTTATCAAGTAAATAAATTTGATTTGAATTTGCATGTTCTTTTATTTCGATAGGTCCATTCATAAACCCGGGTCCATCTTTAGGGAGTTCCGTTTAAAAGGTCTTTTCATCTGCAGAAGGGCCGTATATGGACGGAACCAATATGTCATTCAGACGCATATACACGGTCAGTTGTCCACGATGGTGTACCCAATGGTTCAACGTAGAACTGAGATTTTCAATTAACGGTGAGCTGATAAGCACCTGGTCCCCGTTTCTCAGCACAAAAGGTTTGGATAAGTCTTCCATAGAAAGCGACCGGAAGGCTTCTTTCGCATTTTTTACATTTTCCTCAAAATGTTTTATCATTTCGGTGGTCGTCTTCGGTTCAAAATGTTTAAATGCCTGGAAGTTAATTTCCCGCGTTGTAATCATAGCCGCAATCCAGTTGGGAATTTCCGCGACAAGTAAAGTAAGGTAACCAAGTGTCATGGATCTTTCATGGGGTTTCCACTCAAAAAGTTTTTCCGGGATCCTTTCTATACATTTCCTGGTTGCAGGTATTTCTGCTTCAAATTCAGAAATGAATTGGTTGATAATTGTAGTTTCCATAATTGATGTGTTTTAGATGACTGACAGGCGAAGGCTTGCTGCCGTTCCGGTACTTCTTAAATGTCGGCCGCTGAAGAGCCAGCTTTTTAAAATTACAAATGATACAGGATATGTGCAAGCGCCTTACATTATCCACCAATGGCAGCTGAAGTTTAAATAGTAATAAGATCGGGGGACCTGAACGGGAAAAGAGCGATATGTTGCCAGGAAATTTTTCTGTATAATACAAAGTCCTGTTAGCGGCATATTTAGCCTGCTACTTTCAATGAATCTAAAAATAATCCAGCTAATGTTTCAGGTTGGATTCCGTTTATAGTCGGGTTCACTTTTAAAAAAAATCCGCTTTCCACCGGATAAGGTAAATGGATATTTTGTTTTGCAAGCGAATCCCGGAAATGATTGATGTCTTTCACTTTTACGTCAAGCCGGGCAATATGGGTACCATTCTCCAACCCGGAAATGATAAATCTTTCCTCTTTTTTGAGTATTGAAAAAAACTTTTGAGCATTTTGCCAGGCTGTTTTATAATCGGTCATAAAACTATCTGCATAGTATAGTGCGATTGCTGCAAATGGCCATGCTGCTGCCAGTCCACCCCCAAACATTCGTCTTTCATGAAAAAGGGATTCCGTGAATTGTTTTGTCCCCGCCAATATCGCACCCGAAGGGGCATTAAAACATTTATACATGGACGTGTAAACAGTGTCGAACATCTCCCCGTATTTCGCCGGTGTTATGTTCGTATGGACTGATTGTACAAACAATCTTGCCCCGTCCAGATGCATTTTTATGTCGTTGCTTTTAGCATATTCCGTGATTGGTTTAATTTTTTCGTATTTGAAAATCCTGTCTTGCTTTCTCCTTACCGGCGTTTCAATAGCTATCACACCTATCCTTGCTTCAACCCTGCCCGTTTTTGTTTGGTTGGCAATATTTATTACATCCTCCAGGGAAAAGTCAACGGCATTGTGTCCCGTGGTAATAAGATTCAACCCGCTAAGTGTTTCAGCACAATCGCCGCTGTCATTATAAAAATGACTTTGTTCCTGCACTATGACCCTGCGATTATTGTTGGCAAGCTTGCGAACCGCAATATGGTTTGCCAAAGTTCCTGTAGGCATAAATACAGCGGATTCTTTACCTAAAAGAGCAGCAAATTTATTTTCCAACTCCTCCACAATTCCTCCAATAGAATAATTATCTGCCTTAACCTTTCCTTCGTCCACAAGTTTCACCAGGAGGCTGGCATATTCTTTAGCAGATAATGTTGTTCCGTCATAAATAAAATCTATTGGCTTATTGTTGTCCCCTGCCTGTATGCGACGCGGTATGCCTGCAAAAGAATTAAGCTGAGCAGCTGTTGCTGCAAGTAAACCACCCATTTCGATAAATCTTCTCCTTTGCATAATACTTTTTTAGACTGTCAAACTACAAATTTTCAATTCGCTCAACAAATCGGGGCTAACATAAATTTTGATGTACCCAAAACTTACTTAAACACCAGATAGAAAACCAATTGATTCATGTGAGCATTTCCCGGTGTTTAACGCCAAAAGCGATTTAGCTCCACCCGGGTTTGGTTTCCACTACTATATAACCCATTCTCCGTGTGCACAGTTCTACTTTTCGCTTCAAAGATCGCGGTAACGCCAGTCCCGGGCATGTACTCTCTGCCAAAATTTGGCTGGTAAGGTGCAGGTTAAACGAAAAATATCCACATGTTTGATTTAAAAAATAATATTTATACTTTTATAAACAAATTCCTCTTTTTACTTTTTCCCAATGTTCTTATGCAGAACTCACCTTCTGAACCGGCTTAAATATCCTGTAAATAATATGCAGGACAAGAGCCAAATCTTATGACGAATTCCGGAAACGCTTCCCCGCATTAAAAAAGTATAAACTTCAATTTACCAGCTCAGCTGTTTTGGACTGTATTGGTCCGGAAGATGATCTCATCCTCCTATCCCCGGGTAATACAATGTTTTGTTTATTCTCATGAAGTTTGCTGAATATTCATTGCTTCATTGTTGTTGCCGGCCCCAATTCTTTTTCACCATCAACTCTTTCATACTCACAATTTCTGTCATCTTTAAAACTAATCATTATGAAACTGTCAATCAAACACCGCCTCAGGTTTCGACCGTTGATCGGATTACTGCTTACTGTGGTGCTGTACAGCTGTCAAAAGACCGATCTGCCTTCGGAGTCATCCACATCCGGTGCATCACCTTTACGTTCTTCAGCCAGGCTAAGTGGAGAAAGTGCCGATGTAGTGTACCAATGGTATAAGTTCATGACTACCCTTCAATTGCCTGTGACACCCCAACCCGTCGTATTCGTTCAGAACCGGGCTTTTGCTTATATCGGCATTGGCCTATTTGAATCTGTACAACCAGGCATCATAGGCGGATCAAGTTTTGCTCCCAAACTTTACCAGATGCCGGCTATGCCTAAACCTGATAATTCAAAGGAGTATCTGTGGAGTGCTTCCGCAAATGCGGCTATGTCCGGTTTGGTCAAACTGCTATTGGCCAGTTTATCCCCTGCCGACAGGGCCGCCGTGGATGCAAAAGAAGCTGCCATCTACAACCAATTAAAGTTAACGACACCTGAAGATGTTTTACAACGTTCGCAAGCCTTTGGTCGATCCATTGCTACGGCTATTTACGAATGGTCCATTACCGATAACTTCAGTGTGTCGAGTGGAACTTACACTCCACTTAACGAACCCTGGGCCTGGGTGCCTACGCCACCCGCCTTTGCCGCAGCGGTTGGAGATAACCTTCAATATTCCAGGCCGTTACTAAAGTACAGCCTCACAGCGACGGCGCCGCCAATACCGGTTGCATATTCGGAACAGCCGGGTTCAACATTTTATAATGCCGCAATGGAAGTCTATAACCTTGGAGGGACTACAACTGCGACCCCCGCAGCTAAGGCCACTGCTAACTGGTGGGCAGACGCGGGTGGAGCCGGCACCGGTCTCCCGGCACCTTACCATATTCTATCGATTGTAACAACCATATTGGAAAGCCAAAATTCAGGGCTATGGAAAGCAGCCGAGGTTTATGCTAAAACAGGAATTGGAATAAAGGATGGCCCCATCATTACATTCAGGGGAAAATATCAATATAATTTGTTGCGGCCGATCACTTATATCCGGCGACACATTGATGCAAACTGGCTATCTCATTTACCTAATCCTCCTTACCCCGACTATACTTCCGGGCTAGTGAGTAACTACGGCCCCGTGATCCAGGTGTTAATAAGAGAATTTGGTGATATACCTGTGACCGACAATACCTATGGCTGGAGAGGTTTGCCGGCACGCCAGTTCAGTTCGCTCAGCCAATTGCTGGCAGAAGCAGCAGTATCAAGAGTGTATGCAGGCATCCATTACAGGTTTACGCAGGATGTATCTATCGGAATGGGAATAGCATTAGGCAACGAGATTGCAAAGATAAGGGTAGTGGGTCCCGAGTACCAGTAAGAACATTTCGACATTTATCATAAGCTGGTTTATTATGGATAGGGTGATTGCTCACTGTTAAGCCGCACCCGGCTTCACAGAAAAGCGATCACCCTTGTTGCACCGGGACTCGCTAAGTGTTTCAGCACAATCGCCGCTATCGTTGTAATAATAACTCTGCTCCTGCACGATAACTCTGCGGCTATTATTGGCAATTTTGCAAACGGCTGGCGTGAAAAAAGGCTACTCCACCGCCGTCTATATTCGTATTTACAGTGGCCATGTGCCAGCGGGGAAATACTATTACGCCTGCTCCCAACCAGTGCCCTTAAAACTCACTAATGTAAACTGATGACCCTTGTGATCCTCCACCTTTTGTTCTGCAAACGCCATATAGTCACGAATTTTGAAAAATGCGTAACGCCGGTTGGTTTTTCCTGGTTATTGTGAAATCCATGAAACCCAATTTGAACAGCACCATAATCTTTTATTTGATAAACTTCGATACTGCCTTTCAATAGCTCCCTTGTAACTTTTCCACAAATATTTTTCCGGACAGCGTCCATGGTTTCTTTCTTCGAATTGGAGAAGCCACCCAGGTCGTGGTAGAACTCCAGGTCTTCTGACATTAGTGAATCCATTATGGCAATATTACACCGGTTATAAGCATCAAAGAAAAGACTGTCCAGGTAAACTATATTATTGTAAAATTCCTTTGACACCGTCATCTCATATTTTGGAGTAGTCACCTGTGCCAGCGTTTTGATCGGATTCATTACCAAAAAACTAACTATCAAAAATATAAAAGATGAGATTTTAAGCGATGTCATTTGTCCAGATTTATGCATGATGCTACAAAATGCTTGCAGCAAAGGTTTGTACTGACGTATTACACACAACTTACTAAAAATCTCACTGCAAAAGCAAAAGATTGGTGTTATCACTTTTCAATTATTTATTGCCCCGGGCACATCTCTGCATCTTGGTAAAATGAAGAAACTTTATCGCTTGCCGATAAACAGTATGTTTTTGAAGCACACAATAAGAATAAGCCGTAGCAAAGTTTTTTTTCACGGCTGTTGGAGTTCGTATTTTCGAAATACAGAATTGACCTGACCCTTTCGAAAAAATATGTGCCAGTACACAAATGCTGGTAAGTATAGGTTTGAAATGGCTGCTATGACCTGATGATACCGCGTACGTTTTGTCTTTCGGCTCATTTATTCTTTACGCTCTTAGAAAAAAAGCTATCCATGTCCTGCCTTTATACAAATCCATATGCCCCTGCGGCGTTGCAGTCCGTGGTCACGATTGCTCCTGGCCTGTCTTTAAGTAAACAAGGAATTCCGTTCCGACTCCGGCCTTGCTCTTTACAACGATCTTCCCTCCCGAATTATTGACGATCTCCTTTACTAAATATAAACCTATACCGGATCCTTCGATTGCGTTTTCTAATCTATAATACTTTGAAAATATTGATTCTAAATTTTTCTTCTTAATACCTATGCCATTATCTTTTACAGATATGATCATAAAATCCTTTTGTTTCCTGGTGGTAACAACGATTTTAAGTTGTCTTTTTGTAGCCTTGAATTTTATTGCATTATTTACCAGGTTATAAACGATGGTCCTTAATTTTCTTTTGGAAAAATTTATTGCTGATAAGTTAATTTTACTGGTCATTAGTGCATTTGCAGCAATCATATTATCACTTAAAGTAAGCCGGACATCTTCCAGTATATCCTCAAAATTTAGTAGTTCCTCTTCGGCTTTATATTTATGGTCACCTTTTCTTACTTCCGTCAACTCTTTTATAAGTTTGTGCATCTTTTTCAAAGCATTGTCAACAATTTTAAGCAGGGAGTTAAATTCTGTTTCCTCCCGGGCAGATGCCTCTTTAAACAACTCTATTGCCATTACCAAATTGGCAAGCGGATTTTTTATGTCATGGGAAATAGTGTCTAATAAAATTTCGTGGTTAGCAACTAATTTCTCCAGTTCTTTCAAATCCTTTATTCGCATCGTGGTCTCCACAAAAGTGATAATCACGCCATCCGTCCTGTTGTCCTTTACTCTTACGTAGGGAATAATATTCATTTGGTACCAGCGCAGATCGGTGGTCTGGATTTCTTTCTCCAGGATCTCATTGCTTTTAATAACCTGTTGAATATCGTCAACAATGGAAAGAAAGCGAAAGTTTTCTTTCACGTCATTTATGGATTTTCCGACATCATTGGCAGACAGGCTAAACTGCTTCATTGCAGGGGGAGTGAATTTTTGCAGTTTCAATGCTCCGTCTACAAACAACTGGGGAATGATAGTGTTCCTAAAATAATTTTCCAATTCGTCATTATGTTCTTTAAGCTCACGGATTTGTTGATTTTTGTCAGGCATTTTTTAATATTTAAGGTCAATCTGAATGGTGAAGGTTCCGGGAGGCTCTTAGTTTAGGTTGGTATCCCCCATCGGCGGGCCTGGTTGATATTGCTTTATTATTACCAGGCCCGGCAACAGCAGCCGGATAGAATTAGAAAATGAGGAAGGTAATTACAAATGCTACCTCCCACGGCAAATAATAACGTGCTTAACTGATTGAATCGACATTGTTACCCAAATTGCGGTAATTGATCTTTTCCTGTGGATTGGTACCGTTCAGGAATTCCTCCACGTTCGTATACCCGTCGCCGTCAGTATCCATGGTACCATCTTTGGCATTTTTGGGATCCAGCTTGTTGTTGACCTCCCAAACATCGGGCATACCATCGCCGTCGCTATCGGCAGGCACCTGTGCAGGGTTGTAGGTTAGGTTGGGATACCCACCCACTTCCGATACGTCTTTGATGATACCGGTTTTAGTCACAGGTGTTCCTGAGCGCACCATGGCCGTTACGCGGGTATCCACAGCATCCCGTTTAGGTAACGTAGCCCCCGCTTTCGCCAGTACAGATTCAAAAACTACCGCGGCTGCCTGGTGCGGTGCCACCGGCCAGCCTTCGAACGGGGTATTCACACGGGCAAGTTTTTCGGGGCCGCGCATACCCGCCCAGTTGTTGTAGATCACAGCGGGGTTGTCGTGCATTACGTTGCCCGCAACATACCATTTACCGGGCCGATTGGCAGCTTTCGTGTACCAGCCACCTTCGGCCCATGCACTTCCCGGGGAATACATACTGCGCTGTTCGATGCGGGCAAAAACACCGCGCATGTTTTCATTGGTAGCAGGCCCGGGTTTAAAATAGTTATTGATGAGATTGACCATAGACGTTTCATCTCCTCCATCTATGGAACGGTGGCGCCAGTTGAACACAACATTGTACCGGAAATCAAACGGGCCGGACATGCCGATCGATGGGTTGCGGGCAGTGTTGCAGGCGAAAAGGTTGTGATGGAATGTAGAAGGGTTGCCTCCCCAGGTGCCGCCAAAAGCATGCCCCCTGGCATCCAGTGCTTCGCTGGAAATGGTCCATTGCACGGTGATATGTTCTGCGGGGTCTTTAATTTGGGTTGTGCTATCCAATGAGGGGCGCATGTGGCGGTAGAGCGAAATATTTTCGTCCATACCCCAGCTGGCAGAGCAATGGTCGATGATGATGTGATGGTGAGGGTTACCACCGATATTATCATCCCCTTGCCCGCCGGTAGGAACGCCACGGCGCACACGCAGGTGACGGATGATCACATTATGGGTGTTAATATTCAACGTGCCGGCAATACAAATACCATCGCCCGGGGCGGATTGGCCCGCAATGGTAATGTCGGGATTATTGATGTTCAGATCCCCGTTTATTTTGAGCGTACCTGCCACACGAAAGACCACGATTCGTGGCCCCGTTGATTCCAAAGCAGCACGCAGGCTACCCTCACCACTATCGTTGAGATTTGTAACAGCAATAAGTTTGCCCCCGCGTCCACCCGTGGTAAACATACCAGCGCCCCATGCCCCGGGAAATGCTGGAATAGCCCCTTCAGGCAATCTTGGCGGATGTGGAGGTATTTGGCCGGGTTCCGGTAACCCGGTTAAATCCTTGCCAACCTGTGTTTTCGCATCGCTACCTGCAATTAAAACCGTAAGCAAAAGCAAACCCGTGGCTACAATTTGAAAGGAACTTTTTATTTTGGGTGTTTTTTTCTTCATTGGTTTAATTTTATTGGTGCATGATTTTATAATCATCTCCCCCTGCAAGTTAGTAAATGAAGCGGCTGAGCCCCATTGTACGTTTCTACTAATTCAAAGATATACCCTGGCTGAATAAACAAGCCTATACCCGGAATTCATTTGATTTTAGTACAACACAACTTCATATAGGGCAGGCTGCATTTCCACATAGTTAGGGTGCCAGGTAAAGGTTGTGCTCTTTATTTTCCGGGTTGGCCAGTAAGGCCAGAACCCGGCAGATGCTATATTCAGCGGAATTAAGAACTATCTTATTTTGCCGCCATAAAAAGAAACTGCGTGGTGTTGCCTGCCTATCATTGACCGGGGCCCGATTTTTACGGAAGCATCCTTGCCAGCCATGATAAGCGAACTTCGAATGATAGCTTCTGAAAATATCTTATAAAGCTAACAAGTGCCCTGACCTACACTTAGCGTTGGGCGGTTCCGATTGCCATCGCGGCAATGAAATGTTATTGCATGAAAGTGACACCGTTTATTTTTCACCACTCCCCTCATTCCCCTTAAACCCAATCGACGAAGTATAAAAATCTATCCCCTCCAGCACACCCGCAGCCGTCGGCTGTTTTGTAAAATAGATCGATTTGTTTTTTCTCAGGTCTTCCAGTTCATCACTGTAGTTTGCTACAACAATTGCTTTCGTTTTTCCCGTTAGCATATCAATATCGTTACCACTGTTCCCTGCAGTTATAAAATGCTGCAAGGGCATTTTCCATTTGTAGCTGAGGTATCGCACAGCGCTTCCCTTACTGGCCCGGAAAGGAAGCAGGTCCAGGAATTTATTTTCTGTGAGTAATATGCGGGCCTTTAATTTACGGTCATCCAAAAACTTGTGCAGGTCGGCCATAGCATCTTCATCAAAATTAAAATCTACATAGTAACTTAATTTGAACCGCCACTGGGCAGCAGGCTCCTGCAGCCGGATGCCGGGGAAAAGGGTTAAAGCCTCCTGCAGTTCATCTCTTTTCCACTGGTAGTCGATATGGCTGTCCCATCCTTTGTCTGCAATGAACTGGTCCGTATAATAGATCTCCGAACCAGCAGAGCAGATCAGTATATCAGGATCGGGCAGGTCATATTCCTTAAATGCCTGCCGCGTAATTTCCTTGTTCCTTCCGCTGGCAATGCCGAATACCACTTTGTCCCTGTTCTCGTTGATCCATTTGGTGAATTCGGTTAAGCCCGTGGAATCTTTTCCATCCACGAGTGTACCGTCCAGGTCGGAGATTATAAACAACTCGGCATTGGCGAGTTTTTTACCATAAGCGGTTTTATTGGCGAAATGGGAAGCCGCTTTATTTTTTTCATCAAACAACTCATCAAGGGTTTGCACATACCGGTCTGCAAAAGACGGCCATGAATAAAGCTGGTTGGTACCCAAAATGCCGTTGGCAGAATAGGTTTCCCATTGCGCCTGGTCGGCTATCACTTTTTTAATGGCAGCGGCAATGGCAGCAGGATCTTCCACATCCACGAGCAGGCCGTTCTGGCATTTTTCTAAAATTTCTTTTGGGCCACCCGTGGGTGACGCTATCACCGGCAAACCGCAGGCTGCAGCTTCTACAATAGTGAGCCCGAAATTTTCTCCGGGGGTTGCATTTACAAACACCCCTTTTTTACGGGCGGCGATGCGGTATATTTCCGGCACATCCAGCTTGGGATCATTTTTTTTAGGAATGGCCATTTTTCCATAGAGATCATATTTGTCCAACAGCAAAAGCAGGTTGGTTAAAATATCTTTTTCATCAGCGTTCATCTGGGAGATATCTTTTCTCACGCCGGCAAAAATGGCCAGGTTGGCCATGGCCTGTAATTCCTTATCCTCGCCATAACACTGGATGATCATTTCAAAATTTTTCCGCCTGTCTGCACGGCCTATTGAAAGGATCAAAGGTTTGGCCGGGTTAAATAAGAAACGATCGATGTCGGAATTTACGCGGTACAGTGCCTGCTCCTGTTCGATAGACATTTTAAAGGATGGCATATCCATCCGGTAAAACGGGTAAAACACTTCCGGTGTTACTCCCGGCGGAATAACCTG
>JAKFCK010000677.1:0-3689 GCA_036676685.1 Chitinophagaceae bacterium
AGTTGACCAGGTTGATGAACAACATCCGAGACAACAAAACGGAAATCAAAATCATTCTTCCCTGTCTTGCAATTACAAATTACTTTTACCGCATGAGTAAAACGAAAGTGGCTTTTTTCTGTCAGAACTGTGGATATGAAAGCGCAAAGTGGTTGGGCAAATGCCCGGGCTGTAATGAATGGAATACTTATGTGGAGGAAGTGATCGTAAAAGGCAATGATAAGAACAGTGGAAAAGATGACTGGAAAGAATACAATGGAGTCGCCAGGTTAAAAACGGTGTCTATAAATGATGTGAGCAGTGCGGAAGAAAAACGCATCATAACTAAAGACGCCGAATTAAACAGGGTACTCGGTGGCGGAATTGTATTAGGCAGTATTGTGCTTGTTGCGGGCGAACCAGGCATTGGTAAGTCCACATTGTTTTTGCAAAACGGATTACAACTGAATGATGTTCGAACATTATACATCAGTGGGGAAGAAAGTGAGCAACAAATAAAAATGAGGGCCGACCGAGTAGGTACGAGCAGTGATAATTTTTACCTTTTAACGGAGACGAATACGCAAACGATTTTCCAGGAAATAAAAAAACTAAAGCCTGAATTGGTTATCGTTGATTCGATACAAACTCTCCAGTCCCCTTTCGTGGAATCTTCCCCTGGCAGCATCAGCCAGATAAGGGAATGCGCAGCAGAACTGCAGCGCTACGCCAAGGAAACCAATACACCGGTGTTCCTGATCGGCCATATCACCAAGGACGGTAACATTGCAGGCCCCAAGATCCTGGAGCATATGGTGGATACCGTGTTGCAGTTTGAAGGCGACCGTCACTATGCCTACCGGATTTTAAGGACACTGAAGAATCGTTTTGGCAGTACGTCTGAGCTGGGCATTTATGAAATGACGGGGGAAGGTATGCGTGCGGTAAGTAACCCCAGCGAAATCCTGATCACCCAGAAAGAAGATACGCTGAGCGGTATAGCCATTGCTGCCACACTGGAAGGGATGCGACCTTTATTAATAGAAACACAGGCATTGGTCACGCAAAGTGTTTACGGCACACCACAAAGAACGGTGAGCGGCTTTGACCTGCGCAGATTACAATTGCTTTTGGCAGTGCTGGAAAAAAGAGGAGGGTTTCATTTCGGGGTAAAAGATGTGTTCATTAACATCGCAGGAGGAATAAAAGTAGAAGACCCTTCCATTGACCTTGCAATCGTGTGTGCATTGCTGAGCAGTTATGAAGATGTACCCCTGCCCCAACATGTTTGTTTTGCCGGGGAGGTGGGCCTTAGCGGGGAGATAAGAGCGGTCAATAGAATTGAACAGCGTATTGCGGAAGCCGAAAAACTAGGATTTGAAAAGATCATCCTTAGCAAATACAACGCGAAGTCTTTGAGTAAATTAAAATTTGGGATCGAAGTGGTGGCGTTGGGGAAAGTAGAAGAAGTGTACCAGTATTTGTTTTAATTGTTGCGGCGTTCTCCAGGGGTAATCCCCTGTTCAATAAAAAATAGCTAATCCTCTAAAGTTAATACCACCCATTGCCCCCGAAAATGTAAAAAATCTTAAAAGGATTTTTTACATTTATAGAAAGCCGTACCCGATGGTTTCCATAAAACATGTAATTGCTGATGCCTTCCAGCTTTTCTTCCCACATTATTGCCTGGGTTGCGGAAGCGACCTGCTATCTGATACTAACCTGTTATGTATGCGGTGTATCAGTAACCTGCCACACACGGGTTATGAGTCCAAAGAAAACAATCCCGTCGAAAATATCTTCCGGGGAAGGGTTAACCTCAGGGCCGCAACAAGCCAGTTTTATTTTTCAAAAGGCCAGCTTGTTCAGTCACTGATTCACCAGCTCAAATACAAAGGCAATATAAGCGCGGGAGAATGGATGGGAACCGTGATGGGAAGATGTTTGTCACAAAGCGGCCGTTTCAGCAACATAGATTACCTGGTGCCCTTGCCATTGTATGCAGATAAGGAATTCAAGAGGGGATTTAACCAGGCCGAAGTAATCTGCAGGGGGATTACACAGGTGATGGAAATACCAATACTAAGCAAACATGTAATACGTCAACGCCCCACCGAAACACAAACCAAAAAACACCGGGCAGAACGATGGGAGAATGTTGAAGGAAGTTTTGCGGTGAAAAATTCTTATGTATTACACGGTAAAAATATTTTGCTGGTGGATGATGTGATCACAACAGGTGCTACCCTGGAGGCCTGCACCCAATGTTTATTAAAAGTACCGGGTGTACAGGTCAGTCTTGCTACTGTAGCTATCGCAAGTAAATAAGAATACCTGGCCGATGATCGACCCGATAGATCTGTGAAAACTCAGGCGACAAGTGCCGGTTCAAAATTCACCGCTGTTGGCGCATCGCAGGCGGTTAGTTTATTGTAGATTTGTTTTGATGAAAAATATTACCAGCCTGCTTTTAGCATCCTGTTTATTACTTATTGTAAACACTTCCTGCAAAAAAGATTCGTTTATCACCAGTGCAGATGCAAGGCTACGCTTAAGTGCGGATTCTATAAAATTTGACACTGTATTTACACGCACCGGATCCATAACACAGTTTTTTAAAATTGTGAATGAAAACGATCAACCGCTGAGGTTAAATACCGTAAAATTGATGGGTGGCGCCGCTTCTTCTTTTAAAATAAATATTAATGGCACTGCTGCAAACGAAATACACAATTTGGACATCGCCGCTAATGACAGCATTTATGTGTTCGTCTCCGTATTGGTAAACCCCTCTGCGGCAAATCTTCCGTTTATTATCAGCGACAGTATTTCCCTGGCATATAACGGCAACGAGCGGTTTGTGCAGTTGGAAGCCTACGGGCAAAATGCAAATTTCCTGGATAACCACACAATCTCTGCTAACAGCACATGGACCAATGACTTACCTTATGTGATCCTGGGTTCGCTGCAGGTCCCCCTGAATGTTACTCTCACCATAAATCCGGGCGCTAAAATATATTCCCATGCCAATGCACCCATTATTATCGATGGAACCTTAATTGTGAACGGCTCTGCAACAAATAAAGTTGTGTTCACCGGCGACAGGCTGGATGCTCCATATAATAGTTTGCCGGCGAGTTGGCCGGGAATAATTTTCCGCAGCAGCAGCAAAAACAACATCCTTATGTTCACGGATATAAAAAATGCTTACCAGGGTATAGCCGTTCTTGAACCTGCCGGTAATACAAATCCAAAATTAGTGTTGCAGCAGTGCATCATTGATAATGCATATAACGCAGGATTGTTTTGCAACAACAGCAGCGTGGAGGCAGAAAACCTGTTGATCAGCAATTCGGCAAATAATATATTCATAGAATCAGGTGGAAAGTATTCTTTTACCCATTGCACCGTGGTTTCTTTTTCCAATAATTATATTCAACACAAAACTCCCGTATTATCTCTTAGCAATGTCGGGCAAAACGGCAATCCTGTTCCCCAGGCATTGGAAGCCATCTTCACCAACTGTATTTTTTGGGGCGATAATGGTTTTATTGAAAACGAAGTGGTGGTAAACAAACAGGGAACCTCGCCCTTTAGTATAACGCTGGACCATTGCCTTTATAAAGCCCCCGCAGCACCATTAAATACAACGCTGGTGATGAGCATCCCAAACCTGGACCCGGTTTTTGACAGCGTGGATAACAGCAACC